>DATLAW010000100.1:0-8738 GCA_035527255.1 Thermohalobaculum sp.
GGCACCTCGATGTCGGCTCATCACATCCTGGGGCTGGAGCAGGTCCCAAGGGTTCGGCTGTTCGCCGATTAAAGTGGTACGTGAGCTGGGTTTAGAACGTCGTGAGACAGTTCGGTCCCTATCTGCCGTGGGTGTAGGAGACTTGAGAGGAGCTGCCCCTAGTACGAGAGGACCGGGGTGGACGGACCACTGGTGGACCTGTTGTCGTGCCAACGGCAGTGCAGGGTAGCTACGTCCGGACAGGATAACCGCTGAAGGCATCTAAGCGGGAAGCCCCCCTCAAAACAAGGTCTCCCTGAGAGCCGTGGAAGACCACCACGTCGATAGGCCGGAGATGTAAGCGCGGTAACGCGTTCAGTCGACCGGTACTAATCGCTCGATAGGCTTGATCCGATCCGGTAGACGGAAGATCCCAGATCTTCCCCTGCCAGGACAGGTTCTGACGGCCAGTGCATGGCCAGCTTGGAAAGATAAATCTCGTGTGGTTTTGTCGTCTGATTTTGCCCTGACGGCACCGCCTCCCGCCCCACCTCCCCGCCCGACCACCAATCATGCCCCGGTACCATTGGTGGTCGGGCGGGGAGGTGGGGCGGGAGGCGGTGCCGAAAAGCCGCCTGCGGCTTTTGTCACAGGCAAATAAATATCACAGGCAAAAATATCAGACCTTCAGAGCCGACGCGCGCGTCGGCTCTGAAGGTCTGGTGGTCATAGCACGAGGGAAACACCCGATCCCATCCCGAACTCGGCCGTTAAGCTCCGTTGCGCCAATGGTACTGCGTCTCAAGACGTGGGAGAGTAGGTCGCCGCCAGACCAATAACCAATACAGACCAATAACCAAAGCAGACCAATAACCAAAACCTCTCTCTCTTCACCGATGCCCCAACCCCCCAACCTAAATCCGGGGGCCCAAATCGGGGCAAAACAATCACCCATGACGCGGGGTGGAGCAGCCCGGTAGCTCGTCAGGCTCATAACCTGAAGGTCGTAGGTTCAAATCCTACCCCCGCAACCAAGACCCCAACAAATACAGATAGATAGCGATCACGTTGACAGCGTGATTTGCTCGAAATACCCTTACACATTCGTTGCACAAAATCGCACATGTGGAAGGAGTGGCGCGAACTGATGGCCAAACACTCGATTTTGGGCGGAAAAGTTCATGTCTATCAGCGGCCGGGCTCGCCGAAATGGCAATGCGCGACTTTCCTCAATGGAAAGAACCATCGCACCACCACCAAGGAAGAAAGCCTCGCCCAAGCGAAGGAGTTCGCCGAGGATTGGTATCTCGGATTGCGCGGCAAGCACCGGGCCTGCGAGCTTCTGAACGAGAAGACCTTCAAGCAAGCCGCCGATCAGTTCACCCGCGAATATGAGGTGATCACCGAAGGCAGTCGCAGCCCGAAATGGGTCGCCGGCCACAAGACCCGCATTCGGCTGCATTTGGTTCCCTTCCTCGGGAAGATGGGACTGTCTCAGGTCACCGCCGGCCAAGTTCAGGAATACCGGGTTCACCGGATGCAGAACGGGTTAGGAGGAAAAGCACCCTCGAGAAGCACCATTCATGATGAGATCGTCACGCTGCGCCAGGTGATGAAGACGGCGCTGCGCCATAACTGGCTCAGTCACCTGCCGGACTTTGCAGCCCCCTACAACACATCCGCGAAAGTCTCGCATCGGGCGTGGTTCTCGCCCGACGAATACAAGCAGCTCTATGAGGCGACGCGTGCCAACCTTAAGAAGGCCGAGGGAGAGCGCAACAAACGCCTTGCCGCGCAGCTGCACGACAAAATCCTGTTCATGGCCAATACCGGCATTCGTCCTGATGAAGCCAACTGGCTTGAATACCGGGATGTCGAGATCGTCGAAGATGACGCCACCGGCGAGACGATCCTCGAGATAGAAGTCCGCGGCAAGCGCGGTGTCGGCTATTGCAAAAGCACCACCGGTGCTGTTCGTCCCTTTGAGCGGATGAAAGAGCGTAATCAGCCCCAACAGACCGACCGTCTGTTTCCCGCAGATCACAAGAAGCAGTTCAACCGGATCTTGGAAGAAGAAGGTCTGAAGTTTGACCGCCAGGGCAAGCTCCTTGATCTGCGTATTCACGCTCTGGCGTGAAATGCCGATGTCATTGGCCAGCCGATCTTGCCCCGGAAAACAGTAGTCGTTGTGCCAGGCGTAGGAGAGCAACATCGTGTAGGCGAGTTTAGCGCCAGGTGAGATTGCATCGCTTTTGAGAATGGCGTTCGGCACTTGCGTGAAGCCCGACGTCGTGAAGGCATCGCTGTCGAGCACAAGGCCGAGCGTGTCGAGCTTGGCGTTCGTGGCCGCGACCTCGGCAGCACCGCGTCGAGGTTGCGGCCCTGCTGGGCGGTGGTCTCGGCCAGCGTCATGGTGCCGGAACCGATGGGCAGTTGGTCCGCTGACCTGTGGGTAGCCTGATCTGACTGGTCCGATCTGATTGTTAGTGCATGACGGGCCTCCACGCGGGGTGCAAGGAAACTATCCCCGTGCCCGGTCAACCGCGCCGGCAACCAGACACAGCATTTCGAACATCATGTTCGCTGCGGTGACCGAGGTGATCCCGGTCGGGTCATAGCAGGGCGCCACCTCACAGATGTCGGCGCCGACCACGTCGCAACCGCTGAGGGCGCGCAACATAACCTGAACGTCGCGCGGGGTCAGCCCGCCGATTTCGGGGACCGGCGTGCCGGGACAGAAGCTTGGGTCGAGCCCATCGACATCGAGCGTAATATAGACCGGCCCGTCGCCGAGCACTTTTAGGATCTCGGCGATGGCAGCGGCCCGGCCCATTTCCTCGTATTCGTCGACCGTGATGCAGCGATAACCGGCGTCCTGGCCGAATTTGATGTCGTCATCGCCGAACCGGCTGCCGCGCAGACCAATCTGCACCACGCGGTTCCCGTCGATCAGCCCCTCCTCGTAGCCACGCCGCATGATGGTTGCGTGGTTGACCCGGTCACCGCAGATCTCGTCGAGGATATCGGCGTGGCTGTCGATCTGCAGAATGCCGACCGGGCCGTCCTTGGCCAGTGCGCACAGGATCGGAAGGGGTATGGTGTGGTCGCCGCCAATCGAGATCGGGCGGATGCCGGCGTCACGGACCTGGTCGTAGAAACCCTGGATCAGCGCCAGTGACAGATCCTTCGACATCGGGTTGACCGGTGCGTCGCCCAGATCCGCGACGGCGCAAAGGTCGTAGGGCTTCACGCCGCTGACCGGATGCACTAGCCGGAGCAGGCGCGAGGCCTGCCGCACGGCGCTGGGTGCATCGCGCGGGCCGGAGCGGAAGTTCAAGCCGAGATCGAAGGGCACCCCGATCAGCCCGATATCGATCTGCGGGTCGATGTCGTGGCGCGGCACCCGCATGAAGGTGGCAATATCAGCAAAGCGCGGCACCTTGGTCGCATCGACCGGTCTGAAATGGCTATTGGTCATCTGACTGCCCCCATGCTTTCACCTCAAGCCACTGGCGGCTTGGTCGCAGCGATTGCCTCTACGCCCATGCCGCGTTCCGCCAGCGCCGCGAGGCGCGGGTAGCCGGGCTCCAGCAGCCAGGGGTTGGTGTTCTCGACGAACTGATAGGCGATGATCGCGGCGATGTCGCCGCCATCCGGGCCGCTGGCCCCGGACCAACCTGCACCCGGCACCACCTTGTCGAGTTCGGCCAGCCCGCCCTGGATCTGCCCGGCGACCCGGTCCTGCCAGTCGCGCCAATGGAATTCCTCGGGCCGGCGGTTCTTCTCGTAGACCATGGCGACGGCTTTCTCGGCGGTCGAGTTGGCCACCGCAAGGCGGCGCAGGCATTCCATCCGGGCCGAGCCGCTGTCCGGGATCAGCCGGGTGCCGTTCGGCGCCGTCTCGTCCAGGTAGTCGCAAATGGCAAACGTCTCGATCAGGTGGGTGCCGTCGTTCAGGATCAGGATCGGCACCCGGGCGACCGGGTTATGCGCTTTGATCTCGTCGAAGTCCGGCCCCGCCACCATCAGCTCGCGCCGCTCGACCTCGCGTCCCTGCAGAGCACACCAGATCGCCACGCGGCGGGTATAGGGTGACAGATTGCGGCCATAGAGAATCATGCGTTGGTTCCTTTTTGCGGGTTTTCCTCGCCCGAACATGGCGGTCCCGGCGGCGCTGTCAACGCGATTTCCGCACGGTGGCGGTGGTGTGGATTGCCGGAGCGGGGAAAAGCTCCTAAATTGCAGGGAATAAGGGAGAGCCAATGACCACTGTCCAACCGCCGCAACTGGCGCCACAGCTGATCGATCCGTTCCAGCGCGCGATCACCTATCTGCGCGTGTCGGTGACCGACCGATGCGATTTCCGCTGCCTGTACTGCATGGCGGAGGAGATGACCTTCCTGCCCAAGCGCGACCTCCTCAGCCTCGAGGAGCTTGACCGGTTGTGCACGAATTTCATCGATCTGGGGGTGCGCAAGCTGCGGATCACCGGCGGCGAGCCGCTGGTTCGCAAGAACATCATGTGGTTCTTCGAGCGCATGAGCAGGCACCTCGGCAGCGGCGCGCTGGACGAGCTGACGCTGACCACCAATGGCTCACAGCTGTCGCGATACGCGCCGCAGCTTGCCGCCAACGGGGTCAAGCGCATCAACGTCTCGCTCGACACGCTGGACGAGGCGAAGTTCAAGCATATCACCCGCTGGGGTCGGCTGGCCCAGGTGCTGGATGGCATCGACGCAGCGCAGAAGGCCGGCTTGCGGGTCAAGATCAACGCCGTGGCGCTGAAGGGCACCAATGACGACGAGATTCATACCCTCGCCGAATGGTGCGCGACCATGGGTATGGATTTGACCTTCATCGAGGTCATGCCGATGGGCGAGATGGGCGAGGAGGACCGGCTGGAGCAGTATTACTCGCTCGAGGAACTGCGCGGCGATCTGGCCGAGCGCTGGACATTGACCGAGACCGAATACAAGACCGGTGGCCCGGCGCGCTATTTCCGGGTCGAGGAAACCGGCCAGCGCATTGGCTTCATCACGCCGCTGACCCATAATTTCTGCGAAAGCTGCAACCGGGTGCGCCTCACCTGCACTGGCCAGCTATACATGTGCCTGGGCCAGGACGACGAGGCCGACCTGCGCGCGGTCTTGCGCTCCAGCGACGACGATAGCCGCCTGCACGCCGCCATCCGCGAGGCCATCACCCGCAAACCCAAGGGCCATGATTTCGACTATTCCCGCCAAAAGGTCGAGGGCCAGGTCACGCGGCATATGAGTGTGACTGGGGGGTGACCCCAGCGGCACTATTTGAAATTTGAAAAGGGGCGCCCCTTTGTCGTTTTCGGCTCAGGCGGCCTTCTGGCCGAGGAACGGGTAGTCGATATATCCCGCCTCGCCGCCGTAGAATGTCGTCTGGTCGGGGCTGTTGAGGGCCGAGCCGATGCGATAGCGCTCCGGCAGGTCGGCGTTGGCGATGAAGGGGCGGCCTGGCACCAATTTTCAACGGTGAGGCGACCAACACCGGCCTTTGGAGCGCGCGCTCCTGCCGTTGCAGAAGCAACACCCCCAGTCACTCTGTCATTGGACGCTCCTGGCGTGCGGCATTTCCGTGCGCGTTGTTCAGGGGTTTCTCAATGGATCTCGCCGCCACCATTCGCGCCATCGCTCCCAGCGCGCCAAACGACGCTGTCAGCGGGCTGCTCGCCCTGCGCGAGGCGGGCGAGGTGCCGTCCGCATTCGCCAATCCGTTTCGCGTCGCCCATCTGGTTGGTCAATGCGCGCACGAATCCGGCGGGTTCACCCGGCGGGTCGAGTCGCTGTATTACAGCTCAGGCGCCCGTATCTTCGCGGTGTTCGGGCGCAAGTATTTCGGCAGTTTCGGTCATGCCGGGCAGTTCGCCAGGAACCAGCAGAAGCTGGCGAATCGGGTTTATGCCAACCGCATGGGCAACGGCGATACCCGGTCCGGCGACGGCTTCCGGTTTCGCGGGCGTGGCTATCTCCAGCTCACCGGGCGCGACAACTACCGGATCTTCGGCAAGCGGATCGGTATCGATATCGAGGCCGAGCCGGAGCGCGCGGCTGATCCCGAGACCGCCTGGCGGATCGCGGCGTGCTACCTCGCCAACCGATCGCGATCGGGCAGAACCGCGTTCGAGTGGGCCGACCAAAACAATGTCGAGATGGTTACCCGCATCGTCAACGGCGGCACCATCGGCATCGCTGATCGCCGCCATCTGACGGCCAAGGCGCTGAGCGCGCTGGGTGGCGTCGAGGCCCACCCGGCATTGCTCAAAGGCGCTGAGGGTCCGGCGGTGCTGCTGCTGCAGAAGCTTCTGGCCGAGCGAGGGTTCTCGCCCGGGGCGCTCGACGGTGATTTTGGGATGAAGACCGAACGTGCCATCAAGGCGTTCCAGCGCGATATAGGCTTGATCGATAGCGGACGGGCTGATGCGGCGCTGTGGGGCGAACTTGATCGGGCGATTGCCTGATCGCGACATTGCTCTGGCCACCTCGCGGCGTGTTCGGCATCATGGCCGGGTGACGTTACGACCGCGGAGACCCATCATGCGCATCCTGATCGCCCTCGCCCTGCTGCTGACGCCGTTCCATGCCGCCGCACAAACCGCCGCCGATCCCGAGGCGGCCAGCGGGCTGATGCCCAGGCCGCTGTCAATTGCGCACTCGCACATGATCGCCGCCGCCCACCCGGCGGCGGCCGAGGCCGGGCGCGAGATGCTGCGCCGCGGCGGGTCGGCGGCGGACGCGGCGATTGCCGCGCTCCTGGTGCTGAACGTTGTCGAGCCGCAATCGAGCGGCATCGGCGGCGGCGCCTTCGCGCTGGTCCATTCGGCCGAAGGCTTGACCAGTTGGGACGCCCGCGAGACCGCCCCGGCCGGTGCCACACCAGAGATGTTCCTCGCCGAAAACGGCGAACCGTTGCCCTTCCTCGAGGCCGTCGCCAGCGGCCATTCGGTCGGCGTGCCGGGCCTGGTGCGGCTGATCGAGGCCTTGCACGCCCGCTACGGCAAGTTGCCATGGGCCGACCTGTTCGCTCCGGCGATCGGGCTGGCCCGGGACGGCTTCCCGGTCAGCCCGCGTCTGGCGGCATCGATCGTCGAGTATCGCGACCGCCTTGCGGCCTCCGATGCGGCGATCCTTTTCCTGCCTCACGGTGAGCCGTTGGCCGAGGGTGCGGCGACGACCAACCTCGCGTTGGCAGCCACCCTGCAAACCCTGGCCAATTCAGGGCCTGATGTGTTCTATTCCGGGACACTTTTGACAAAGCTCATCGCCGCCGCGACGCGGACCCAACCTCACCCCGGGACACTTTCCATCATCGATCTCGCCGCCTACCAAGTGGTCGAGCGCCCGGCGGTTTGTATGACCTACCGCGCCCGGTTCAAGGTTTGTGGCATGGGTCCTCCCTCGTCCGGGGCGACGACGGTGGGCCAGATCCTCGGGCTGCTCGACCGCTTCAAATCTGATGAGCTGACGCTCGACGGCCCGCGCCTTTGGCACCTGTTCGCCGAGGCATCGCGGCTCGCCTATGCCGACCGGGCGCAATACCTCGCCGATCCTGACCACATCCGTGTGCCGGTGCGCGGGCTGCTCGACCCAGGTTACCTGCTCGAGCGCGCCCGGCTGGTCCCCGGCTTCGAAGCCTCGCCCGACAAAGCCGAGCCCGGCGATCCGCCCTGGCGCGAGGGCCGCCTATTGGCACCAGATCTTCAGGACGAGCTGCCCGGCACCACCCATCTCTCGGTGATCGACAGTGACGGGCTCGCGATTGCGGTGACGGCGTCGATTGAAACTGCATTTGGCTCCGGCCGGGTCGCGGCGGGTTTCCTGCTCAATAACCAGCTCACCGATTTCTCGTTCCGCCCGGTCAGCGCCGAGGGTAAGCCGATCGCCAATGCGGTGGCGCCAGGCAAGCGGCCGCGCTCGTCGATGTCGCCAACCATCGTCTACCGGCTGGAGGCGCAGGATCGCGCCTTTATCCTTGCCGGCTCCCCCGGTGGCTCGCGCATTCCGGAATATGTCGCCGGTGCCCTGGTAGCGATGCTGGACTTTGACGCCGACCCGGCGGCTGCGGCGGCGCTGGCCCATGTCTCGCACCGCAATGGTGGCAAGATCATGCTGGAACAGGGCGGCCACCCACCCGGCCTGGGTCAGGCCCTGGCGGCGATGGCCCATGAGGTTGGCGAGACCGCCATGACCTCCGGTCTCCACATCATCCGGGCGCATGCCGACGGCACGCTGGAAGGCGGCGCCGACCCGCGCCGCGAGGGGGTCGCGCTGGGGGATTGACCCTCCCACGCCAGGTCCATGGCTGCACGCGTTGCTCGCGTGCAAAAAAATTGTTGGTTCAGATGGTTTAGCGCCCTGGCCAACAGTTTGCGCGCGTCGGCGGAATCGATCTTTGCTATTCTCGCCGGATTGGGAATGGGGCGCGCGATGGCCGTATTCAAAAAAACTCCGGGCAGCTCCGACAGCAGTTGGCCCGGATTTCAGGATCTCGATCCAATTTCCGCTGGCTTTGTCGATGCTATGCTCTTCTGGACCTGGCCATCGATCGTTAGTGCCGTGATTTACTTCATCATGGTCTACAAGGATTACCCGAATGCTTGGCTGGGCGCGACCGTCCCGGGGGCTATTATCTATGCATGGCAATATGGACTCTTTGATTACTTCGAATAGGCCTCCCGGGACTCGTGTGAGTGGCACCGCCACCGCGATGTGATCCTTGATGCTGTGCTC
>DATLAW010000101.1:0-33485 GCA_035527255.1 Thermohalobaculum sp.
CCGCATTTTCGGCCATTCGGCTTTTGCCAGATTAGTAGGCTCTGACCCTAGTCTTCGGTCTCGGCTTTCTTCCTCTCGGCCAGATAGTCGTCGGTGGTTCTTGGACGCGGGCGGTCGCGCACGAAGAAGGGTTGGCCCTCGGAGTGGGATTGGGCCCGGATGCGGCAGTCGTCGCACATCTGGATCAGGCGGATATTATCCGAATTGGTGAACATCGAGTGCTTGCCCGCAAGCTTTTCGGTGATGCGGTCGATGGTGGATTTCACCCCGAACAGGTTGCCGCATTCGATGCAGGCGAAGGGTTCTTCCTGGTGCAGGACGCGGCCCGACAGCGCGCTGTCGGCGAGGTTAAGCTGGGGCACCAGGGTGATCGCTTGCTCCGGGCAGGTGTCGACGCAGATGCCGCATTGGAGGCAAGCTTCCTCGCGGAAGCTGAGCTCGGGCTTGTCCGGGTTGTCGAGCAGGGCGCCGGAGGGGCACAGGCCGACGCAGGCGAGGCAGAGGGTGCAGGCATCGGTATTGACCAGCACCGCGCCGTAGGGGGCGCCGGCGGGCAGGGGCACGGGGGCGTCCGGCATCTTCGCGCCGGATAGCGCGCGTGCGGCCAGCCGGACGGCGTCGCGGCGGCCGCCGAGGGGCAGGATGGGTTCGATCGGGTGGGCCGCCGGGGCCTTGGCGTAGAGCAGATCGCAGAGGGCATCCGGGTCAGTCGGGTCGATCACGCGGATGCGCTGGTCGGGCATGCCGGTGCCCTTGACGATTGCGGCCGCAAGTTCAATCTGCGCCTCGATGGTGGCGCGTTCGGTGCGCGGGCTGGTGAGGATTTCGACGGTGTTGAAGCCGAGGGCCAGCGCGGCGAGTTGTTCGGCATGACCGAACACAGCCAGGGCAGAGATTTCCAGCGGGATCACAGCGCCGGGCAGGCCGCGGCCGTGGCGGGCGGCGAGGCGGATCATCTCGGCGCCGTGTTCGCCGTCGTGGACCAGCAGGCGCGGGGCTTTGCCGCCAGCCTTGGCATAGGCGTCGGCCATCACCCGCATGCGGCGGAACAGATGGGTCACCGGCGGGTCGTCGGTGGACGCGGCACCCGAGGGGCAGACCGCGTGGCAGGCGCCGCAGCCGGCGCAAATGTTGGGATCGATCTTCACCGTGTCGCCATCCGGCAGGATCGCGCCAGTTGGGCAGACATCGAGACAGCGGTTGCAGCCGGAGCGGCTGGCGCGGCTGTGGGCGCAAAGGCTTTCCTCGAAGCGGATATACAGCGGCTTCTCGAAGGTGCCGGTTAGTTGGGCGGCGTCGAACAGCACACGCTCGACCGCCAGCGGGTCGCCGGGCTCGGCGCGCAGATAGCCGTCGCGCTTGTGGTGGGCCGGGAACATTGGCTGGCCGCCGCTGAGGTCGACGATGATGTCGCATTCGGATTTGGCGCCGTCGCGCCGATCGGCGAAGCGGCGCGGGCCGCGCCCGGCGGGGGCAAGTTCGGCGAAGGCATCAATGCCGAGGGTGAACTGGCCGAGCGCGCCAGCGGCATTGCGGATGTGCCCGGTGACGATGTCGATATCGGCTGGCGGGGTGGTGACCTCGGCGGGCTCGGTCAGCATGCAGGTGACGGACAGGGTGGTGGCGAGGCGGGCGGAGGCCTCGAGCGCGGTGTCGGCGGCGCCGTAGACCATGCAGAGGCCGCCGGACGCGACGTCCATCAGCGGCAGGTTTGGCGGGTTGAGCCGGGCGTCGGCGATCAGGGCTGCCATCTTTGGGCCGGAGGGCTCGTCGGACCAGCCGGCCCGGTCGCGGATGTCGACGCAGAGCAGCCGGTCGGCGGCGCCCAGCTCCTCGGCCAGCTCCATGAAGGCGGGGGCCTCCTGCGCGCAGGCTATGACTACCGGCTCGCCGGATTTTAGGGCGCTGGCGACCACCGCCGCCTGGGCCCGGCAAAGGTGAGTGTGAACGGTGTCGCCGGCGATGTCGCAGCCTTTGGCGATGACCTGGCTGTCGGGGCGCATGGTGCCGGTACAGTCGCATAGCAGCAGGCGCGGTGTGGTCGTGGCCATGGGGCCTCCCCGGTGCAATATCTTTCTTCGGCGATTGGCAGCCGTCGTTCGGGCCGGACGTTACTGTAATCCTGTTCAGGGGCAAGCCCTAGTCCCGCTGTTCCCAGCAGGTGGCAAAAAATGCGGGGTATCTTGGCAAAGCCGCACGATGGGGCGACAATAGCGCCAACAGAACCGGGACTTCGGGAGGCTTTCAGGTGACCGAGAGAATGGCGTCGATGCCGGTGGGGGTGGTGATCCGCAAGCAGCCGGGGGTCACGCGCTGGGCCAAGTGGGTCTGGCGGGCGGTGGCCGTGCTTCCGGGCGCCGGGCCGGCCAACTGGCGCGAGTTGCGGCGCGAGGGCGAGGCGGTGGAGTACCACGCCGCGACCTGCACGATGGAGGTGCATCGGACTGATACCGAGGCCTATCTGGTGGCGCTGTCGAATGATCCGCCCTGCGTCTATGTTATCTTGCGGGTGACGCAAGACCCGGAGGCCGAGCGGGAAGTCGAAGTTTTCATGGTGACCGCCTCGGCCTTCGAAGCTCAAGATTATCAGGACAGCGGCGAGGAGATCGTCGAGCCGGTGCCCATGCCGCCCAGCCTTATCGCCTGGCTTAGCGATTTTGTCGGGCGTCATCATAAGGAGGAGAAGTTCATCAAGCGTCGCCGCGACCGGGTCGATGTCGAGAAGGACGAGGACGGTATTGGTGATGCACGGGTTCGCCAGGAGGCGGATGTTTTCCGCAGCCCGACTGGCGGTGTTAAGCGGGAGAAGCTGAATTGACTAACGTTAAGGGCGACGATGGATTTGCCAGCCGCTGGTCGCGGCTGAAGCAGGCGGAGAAGGAGCCTGCGGTGGCATTGGACGTCGAGCCGGAGGCGACGGTCGGGGG
Organism: Thermohalobaculum sp.; assembly: GCA_035527255.1. Classification (GTDB taxonomy): domain Bacteria; phylum Pseudomonadota; class Alphaproteobacteria; order Rhodobacterales; family Rhodobacteraceae; genus Thermohalobaculum. Next base: position 2,928 of record DATLAW010000101.1, read on the forward strand.
CGAGGTCGAGGCTGTGGACGAACGCACCGACGAGGAGGTGCTGGAGGAACTGGGCTTGCCCGATCCCGAAACGCTGAAGCGCGGCGACAACTTCTCGGTGTTTATGGCCAAGGCAGTGCCGACGCGGATACGCAACCGGGCGCTGCGCAAGTTGTGGGTCAGCGATCCAGTGTTCGCGAATCTGGACATGCTGATCGACTATGGCGACGATTTCACCGATGCGGCGACAGTGATCGAGAACCTTCAGACCGCGTACCAGGTCGGCAAGGGCTTCGTCGACCGGGTTGCCGATTTGGCGGAGAAGGATGCTGCGGCTGCTGAAAAAGAGGCCGAGGAACAGGCTGAGGAACAACCCGACAATCCGGCCGACGATACGGCCGACGGGCCGGTTGGTGAGCCTGCCGCCGAATTGGCAGGTGCCGACCAAGCCGAGGAGTTGGCCATCCGCCGGGGCGATTTTGGGGCTGAACCGGCGCGGGCACCGGCGTCGGAGGGGGGCGGCGAATGGTCGATGCACGAGCCCAGAGCTCCAAGCCGCCAGCGAATCCGTTTCCGCGTGGCGGAAGAATAGGGGAAAAACATCTTCAAGCCCCGACCTGATTGGTCAAGTGAATTGACCTCCTGCAAAATAGTGATAGCGTAGTGTCAAATCAGAACAGGATCAGGGCAAACCTGATCCACTCGGGAGTAGTCATGGCGCGTGCCGATCCTGCGCAAGATCTGACAGTCGCAGAGGAAGATGTCCTCCGCGCGGGTCTCTATGATCTTCTGGCGGCCCTGCTGGCGAACCCACCGAAGCGCGAACTGATCGACCGTGTCGCCGCGCTGGATGGCGACGATAGCGCGCTGGGCCGCGCGATCAGAGCATTGGCCCGATTGGCAAATGTGACCTCGCCTACCGCCGCCAAGCGTGAGTTCAATGGGCTGTTCATCGGTGTAGCGCGGGGTGAGTTGCTGCCCTATGCCAGCTACTACATGACCGGATTTCTGAATGAGAAGCCGCTGGCCGCACTGCGCAACGACATGCGGCGGCACGGCATCGAGCGGGCGCCGAACGTGTTCGAGCCCGAAGATAATATCGCCTCGTTGTGCGAGATGATGGCCGGGTTGATTCTCGGCCGGTTCGGCGAGCCGATGTCCCTGGCCGGGCAAAAGGATTTTTTTGCGACCCATATTGGCTCGTGGGTCGGGCATTTCTTTGCCGATCTGGAAGCGGCCAAGGGATCAGTGTTCTACGCGCCGGTTGGCGCAGTTGGCGCTGCGTTCATCGAGATTGAGCGCGAGGCGTTTCGAATGGGGGCGTGAGCCCCGATGAAGGATGGGGCGAGAGCCCTTGAGGCAATGGGCCGCGATGCGGTCTTAATTGGGAGGAAGAGAATGAGCGAAGATAAGGTTGCCGCCAGCCGGCGCGATTTTCTCAAGTTTGCAACGGTCGCAGCCCCTGTAGCAGCCGTGGCTGCGGTAGCGGGGACCGGAGCTGCCGAGGCTGCGGTGGCCGAGAACGCCGGCGGCTACCGCGAGACCGAGCACGTCAAGACATATCTCGCCTCCGCTCGCTTCTAACTGGAGGCGAGGCACAAAACGGGGAAAGGTTGCGTGACGCCCTGACCCTGCCGCCAAAATCAAGAGGGCTTCCAGCTGATAGGGGCCCAAGTCCAACGGGAGATAAATATGCTCAGGAAAAAGACAAACGGGGTTGCGGGACGCCCGCGGAGCGAGTCGATCCTGTCACAGGCTGCTCATAAATCCGTCGATCGCCGCGCTTTCCTGCGCGGGTCAGGTCTGGCCATCGGCGGGTTAACCGCCCTCGCCGCCACCGGCGGTACGGTCACGAAGGCTTCGGCCGTAACGACGGTGAACGCCGATGTTGAGATTATCAAGTCGGTCTGCACCCATTGCTCGGTGGGCTGTAGCGTGATGGCTGAAGTGCAGAACGGTGTCTGGATCGGGCAGGAGCCTGGCTATGACAGCCCGTTTAACCTGGGCGCCCATTGCGCCAAGGGCGCATCGGTGCGCGAGCACGCCCATGGCGAGCGCCGCCTGAAATACCCGATGAAAAAAGAAGGCGGCGAGTGGAAGCGCATCTCGTGGGATCAGGCGATCGACGAGATCGGCGACGGGATGATGAAGATCCGCGAGCAGAGCGGACCTGACAGCGTCTACTGGCTGGGCTCGGCAAAGCATTCCAACGAGCAGGCCTACCTGTTCCGCAAATTCGCCGCCTACTGGGGGTCGAACAACGTCGATCACCAGGCGCGTATCTGTCACTCGACGACAGTCGCGGGTGTTGCCAACACCTGGGGCTATGGCGCGATGACCAACAGCTACAACGATATCCACAATTCGAAGGCGATCTTCCTGATCGGCGGCAATCCGGCCGAAGCGCATCCGGTATCGCTGCTGCATATCCTGAAGGCCAAGGAAGAGAACAACGCACCGTTGATTGTTTGTGACCCGCGCTTCACGCGGACCGCGGCCCATGCGGATGAATATGTTCGTATGCGCCCGGGGACCGACGTGGCGCTGATCTGGGGCCTGTTGTGGCACATCTTCGAGAACCAGTGGGAAGACCGTGATTTCATCCGTACCCGGGTCTATGGCATGGACCAGATCCGCACCGAGGTGAAGAAGTGGACCCCGGAAGAGGTCGAGCGCGTCACCGGCGTGCCAGGCAGCCAGATGGAGCGGGTCGCGCGCACCATGGCCAACAATCGCCCGGGCACCGTAATCTGGTGTATGGGCGGCACCCAGCACACCACTGGCAACAACAACACCCGCGCCTACTGCATCCTGCAGCTGGCACTGGGCAACATGGGCACCTCCGGCGGCGGCACCAACATCTTCCGTGGCCATGACAACGTTCAGGGCGCAACCGACCTTGGTGTGCTCAGCCACACCCTGCCTGGATACTACGGCTTGACCGCAGGTTCGTGGGCGCATTGGGCGCGAGTTTGGGAGGAGGACCTCGACTGGCTGAAAGCACAGTTCGCCATCGTCAAGGACGCGGATGGCAAGGACAAATCCTTGATGACCGAGACCGGGATTCCGGTTAGCCGCTGGGCCGATGGCGTTCTGGAGGCCAAGGAGAACATTGATCAGCCGGAGAATCTCCGGGCCATGGTGTTCATGGGTCATGCGCCGAACAGCCAGACCCGGGGTGCCGATCAGAAGATGGCCATGGAAAAGCTGGACATGCTGGTCGTGATCGATCCGTATCCGACCGTTACTGCGGTGCTACCTGACCGGGATGACGGCATCTACCTGCTGCCGGCTTCGACCCAGTTTGAAACCTACGGCTCGGTGACGGCGTCGAACCGGTCATTCCAGTGGCGCGAGAGAGTATTCGCGCCGCTATTTGAATCGTTGCCTGACCACACCATCCTGGCCAAGTTCGCCAAGAAGTTCGGATTCGCCGATCGGTTGTTCCGCAATATCGAGGTGAATGCCGAGACCGACGAGCCGTTGGTCGAGGACATCACGCGGGAGTTCAACCGCGGCATGTGGACTATCGGCTATACCGGCCAGTCGCCGGAGCGGATACGGACCCACATGGCGAACCAGCATACCTTCGACAAGACCACGCTTCAGGCAAATGGCGGGCCTGCCGATGGCGACTATTACGGTCTGCCCTGGCCAAGCTGGGGAACGGCCGAAATGGGCCATCCGGGTACGCCGAACCTCTATGACATGTCGAAGCCGGTCTCGAAGGGTGGCTTGACCTTCCGCGCTAGGTTCGGTGTGGAGCGTGACGGCGTAAACCTGCTGGCAGAGGGTGTGTACTCGCAAAACTCCGAGATCCAGGACGGATATCCGGAGTTCACCATGGCGATGCTCAAGGAGCTTGGCTGGGACGGGGATCTGACCGCGGACGAGCGGGCCAGTATCGAAGCCGTGGCCGGTGACAAGACGAACTGGAAAACCGACCTTTCGGGCGGCATCCAGCGCGTTGCGATCAAGCACGAGTGCGCGCCATTCGGTAACGCAAAGGCTCGGGCGGTGGTTTGGACTTTCCCTGACCCGGTACCGCTGCACCGCGAACCGCTGTATACGCCACGGCGTGATCTGGTTGCCGACTACCCGACCTATGACGACCGCAAATCCTATCGTCTGCCGACACTTTACGCGTCGATCCAGAAGAACGATTTCTCGAAGGAATATCCGATGATCCTCACCTCCGGCCGGTTGGTCGAGTATGAGGGCGGCGGAGACGAGAGCCGTTCGAACCCCTGGTTGGCCGAGTTGCAGCAGGAGATGTTCGTCGAGATCAATCCGTTCGACGCGAACAACCTGGGCATCCGCAATGGCGAGCAGGTCTGGGTCGAGGGTGCCGAGAAGTCCGGGGTCAAGGTCGCGGCCATGGTCACCGAACGGGTTGGCCGGGGCGTTGCCTTCATGCCATTCCACTTCGGTGGGCACTTCCAGGGCAAGGATCTTCGGGATAAATATCCCGACGGGGCCGACCCCTATGTGCTGGGTGAAAGCGCTAACACCGCGATGACCTACGGCTACGACTCGGTAACACAGATGCAAGAGTCGAAAGTCACGCTCTGCAACATCAAAAAAGCTTAAGGGAGGACGCTAGATGGCCCGCGTAAAATTTCTCTGCGACGCCGAGCGCTGCATCGAATGCAATGCTTGCGTCACTGCCTGCAAGAACGAGCATGAGGTACCTTGGGGTATCAACCGCCGCCGGGTTGTAACCATCAATGATGGTACGCCAGGGGAGCGGTCGATCTCGGTCGCCTGCATGCATTGTTCGGATGCGCCCTGCATGGCGGTCTGCCCGGTCGATTGCTTCTACCAGACCAACGATGGTGTGGTGTTGCACTCGAAGGACCTGTGCATCGGTTGCGGCTACTGCTTCTACGCTTGTCCCTTCGGGGCACCGCAGTATCCGCAGGCGGGCAACTTCGGCAGTCGAGGCAAGATGGATAAGTGCACCTTCTGCAACGGTGGGCCGGAGGAGGATCACTCCCAGGCCGAGTTGCAGAAGTATGGCCGCAACCGTCTGGCCGAAGGCAAGCTGCCGTTGTGCGCCGAGATGTGTTCGACCAAGGCATTGCTGGCCGGCGACGGCGACGATGTCTCGGCGATCTACCGCGAGCGCGTCGTGGCCCGTGGCTTCGGCTCCGGCGCCTGGGGCTGGGGCACCGCCTACCAGCGCAAGGGCAGCTAAGGGCCGAACGGTCTTGGCTAGTGGAAATTGCGATCCACCCGGGGAGTGCCTCGGGTGGGCGTTTCTGCCGAAAATTCCAACGGAGGACTGGGCATGAGCCTGCGGCGCACAAAATTGCAAGGGCGTGGTCTGGTGATCGGCCTGTCGGCCTTTACCTTCGCGTTGATGATTTTTCTTGGCAGTTTGTTCCAGACTGTCGTGACGATGGACCAGGCGAGAGCCGAGTCCTCGGTGCGGCTACCTGCGAATGCAGTGACCAACGCTCCAGCAGCGCCCGGCGAGGTGCGGGTGCCGGATGCGGTTCCGCCAGTGGACGGTGCGTCGATGGCGCCGCTGGGGACCTTGGGTCCTAATTCAGATGCGACGCTGTGGGGCGCTATGCGCCAAGGCGACAGCTTCTCGGTTTCAATCCCGGACAAGAAGTCGGCCACCTTGATGCAATCCTACGGCGTTGAGTGGCAAAAGATGCGCTCGGCGAAGGGGTCGCTGCGTCAGTACGGCACCATGTCGCTATTCGGCATGGTCGCGCTGCTGTTTGTCTTCTATCTGATGCGTGGCCGCATCATGGTCGAACACGGTATGTCCGGTACTCTGATCGAACGGTTCAAGCCGATCGAGCGGTTCGGCCACTGGTTGCTGGCCGGTTCGTTCATTCTGTTGGCGCTGAGCGGGCTAAATCTGCTGTACGGCAAGGATCTGTTGATTCCGCTGCTGGGCAAGGAAACTTTCGCCACCATCACTGCAGCGGGAAAATGGGTCCATAACAACGTCGCCTGGGCGTTCATGCTGGGTCTGGTGTTGGTGTTCGTGATGTGGGTGATCCACAACTTGCCCTCGCCGACCGATCTGAATTGGATCGCCAAAGGCGGCGGGCTGTTCTCGGAGGGGGTACATCCACCGGCGAAGAAGTTCAATGCCGGGCAGAAGCTGATCTTCTGGGCTGTGATCCTGCTGGGCGCTTCGGTGTCATTGAGCGGGATCTCGTTGCTGTTCCCCTACGAATTGCCGCTGTTCGCCAAGACCTTCGCGATCCTGAACGGGTTGGGCGCCGAGGCGGTTTGGGGCTCAGTCCTGCCGACCGAGCTGACGTCGATGGAGGAGATGCAATACGCCCAGATCTGGCATTCGATCGTCGCCTTTGCGATGATCGTGATCGTCATCGCCCATATCTATATCGGCACGCTGGGGATGGAGGGCGCCTTCGACGCCATGGGCTCCGGCATGGTCGACCGCCGTTGGGCCGAAGAGCATCACGGGTTGTGGGTCGAGGAAGAAGATGCCAGGGCGCGTAACGCGAGCGCCGGTGCTGGCGCGGCGGCGACCCCAGCCGAGTGACGGCATGCGGCCCGTTGACCGCATGCGAGCAGGCGCACTCATCCTGTCACTACTGATGGGTGCTCCGGCGGTGGCTGGCGCCGATGGTGGGTATGCCAGCCTGGAAGGCCATGGCGGACCGGTAAAGGGTGTCGCGATCTCGCCCGATGGCCGCTATGCCCTGACCGCCAGCTTCGATTATTCGGTTGGCCTGTGGGACCTGCAAGCCAACACGCTGGTGCGCTGGCTGGAAGGTCATGAGGCGGCGGCGAATGCGGTCGCATTTCTGCCCGACGGGCGCCATGCGATCTCAGCTGGCGATGACTTTGACCTGATCCTTTGGGAGCTGGCGACCGGGCAGGCGCTACGCCGGTTTGAAGGGCACCGGGGCAAGTTGATCGCGGTGACGATCAGCCCGGACGGCCGCCTGGCGGCCTCGAGCGGATGGGACGGGTTGGTCGGGTTGTGGCCGTTGGACCATGAGGGCGCGCCCAGGTGGCTGAAGGGTCACCGCGCCAACGTCAACGACGCCAAGTTCACCGCCGATGGGAAGACGCTGTATACCGCGTCCTATGATGGCACGATCCGGCGCTGGGACGTGGCCAGCGCGGCGATGGAGCGGATCGTGGTCGAGCATGGTTTTGGGGTCAATCATCTTGTCATCAACGAGGCCAAGGGGTGGCTCGCCTACGGCGCTGTCGATGGCGCGGTGCGGGCAATCGATCTGGCCAATGGGGCCGAATTGGCGGACTTGACCGCTGACCGCCGGCCGATCCTGGCCCTGGCGGCAAGCCCGGATGGGCGGTTCCTGGCGGTGGGTGATGGCGAGGGGTATATCATGATCGTCGATACCGGCGATTGGACCATCGCCCGCGATTTCCATGCCACCGTGCGGGGGCCGATCTGGGCTCTGGAATACGACGCCAGCGGCGAGCGGCTGCTGGCCGGCGGGCTGGCCGACGAGGCGGTGTTGTGGCCGGTTGGCGGGCAGGATGTGGCGTTCGCCGAGGGTCAGCGCAAGTTCCAGACGCCGCCCGGTGAGATGACCAACGGCGAGCGGCAATTCGTGCGCAAATGCTCGATCTGTCACACGCTGGAGCTGGCTTTGAAGCCCGGCGACGCGCGCCGGGCCGGGCCGACGTTGTTTGGCCTGTTCGGGCGCCAGGCCGGGACGGTGCCGGGGTACCGTTATTCCGACGCGCTGGCCGGATCTCCGGTGGTCTGGGAGGCGGAAACCATCGATCAATTGTTTGAACAGGGGCCGGATCACTTTGCGCCGGGTACGAAAATGCCGATGCAACAGATTGCGGAACTTGCGGACCGGCAGGATTTAATCGCATATTTGCGTAACAACACCGGGCCGCGTGCGAATGGACGCGCGGCCTCGGCATCCTCAGGAGGGACGGAATGAAAGCCTTTCTCGCCGCCGTGGTGGCCATGGCAGTAATCGCCGTCGGCGCCGATATGTATCTTGCGACGCTGGGTTTCTCGAGCGCGGAAACCTACACAACGCCAAACGTCCGCCTGGGCGAGTAAGCCCGGGCGGGGGCGCTGCTCCATGCCTCTCCTCGTCCCTACACCCAAGGGCCGAGGGGTGAAGGCAGAGCGGCGCTGGTCTCTGGGGGCGTAGCATTTCCGCATGGCCTGCGATCACTCGAATGGCATTCGACCCAATGAATGATCACCTGACACTCGATCACCCAAAACGTGATTTCCCGACGCGTGATCATGGTGGCAACCTGTCTGATGCCTGCGCCCGATTTGGTGGCGCGGCGGCGGATTGGTTGGACCTTTCGACCGGGATCAATCCAATTGCATATCCGGTAAGCGAGTTGCCTGTGGAAACCTGGGCGCGGTTGCCCGATGCCTCGGCATTCGCGGCGACGGAGGCGGCAGCGCGGGTTGCCTACGGGGTGCCGGACGGCGCCCATGTTGTCGCCGGGGCGGGGGCGTCGGCGCTGATCGGGCTTATGCCTCGGCTGGGCGACCCTGGGGAGGTGGCGATCCCTGGGCCGACCTATAACGAGCATGCGTTCGCTTTTCGTGCCGCCGGTTGGCGGATCGCGGGACGGCCCGGGCACCGAACCCGTGCGGCTGTGATCGTCAACCCGAACAACCCCGACGGCCGACGCTGGACGGTGGACGAGCTAATGATGATGGCGGAGGCAGTGCCCTTGCTGGTGGTCGACGAGAGCTTCATAGACTTGACGCCGGAACACTCGTTGTGCCCTTACATGGACGGGGGCGAGGGTGCGCGCGAGGGGTTGGTGGTCCTGCGATCGTTTGGCAAATTCTATGGGTTGGCCGGGGTGCGGTTGGGTTTCGCTGTCACCGGCGCGGATACCGCCCGGCGGCTGCGCGAGATGCTGGGTCCGTGGGCGGTTTCCGGCCCGGCGCTGGCGCTTGGTGCCCGGGCGCTGGGCGACGACGATTGGGCGGAAGCGACACGCATAAGGATCGCGGCGGACGCTGCGCGGCTGGTGGCGCTGGGCCGGGCAGCAGGGTGGCGGCTGGTCGGCGAGGCCGGGCTGTTCGCGACCTTCGAGACCGCGGACGCCGCCGCCGAGCAGAACCGTTTGGCCGGGGCGCGGATCTGGAGCCGGGTATTTTCGCATTCACCGCAGTGGCTGCGCCTGGGGCTGCCGGCGGGCGAAGCAAGTTGGCAACGGCTCTGCGCCGTGTTGGAGGCGTAGATGCTGGCGCTGGCGCTGGTCATTGATGCAATCCTCGGGGAGCCGGACTGGTTGTGGAAGCGGTGGCCGCATCCAGCGGTGCTGATGGGTGGGTTCATTGGCTGGCTCGAACAGCGACTTAACCGGGGTGCACATCGTCTGGAAAAAGGCGTATTGGCGATTGTGGCGCTTGTCATTGTGGTCTGGCTGCCGGCATTCGTGCTGTCGCATGGGGTATTCCACGGTGTTTTCGAGGTGTTGGGCGCGGCGGTACTGATCGCTCAGCGGAGCCTGATGGACCACGTTCGGGCGGTGGGTGAGGCGCTGCGGGTTTCGCTGACAATGGGCCGCGACGCGGTTGCGAAGATCGTCGGCCGTGAGCCGGATGCTCTCGATAAGGCAGGGGTGGCGCGGGCCGCCATTGAATCGGCGGCGGAGAACTTCTCCGATGGGGTGGCGGCTCCAGTGTTCTGGTTTCTGGTTGGCGGGCTGCCGGGCATCGCCATCTACAAGGCCGTCAACACGGCCGATTCAATGATTGGCCACCGAACCGAGCGTTACCGCGAGTTTGGTTGGGCGGCGGCGAAGCTGGACGATGTATTGAACTGGTTCCCGGCCCGGCTGGCGGGGCTGCTGATCTGCCTTGTCGGCGGCGGGCGCCGGGCGATTATGGTGATGTTGACTGAGGCACCGATGCACAAATCTCCAAGTGCGGGGTGGCCCGAGGCCGCCGTTGCCGCGTCGCTGGACATCGCGCTGGCGGGGCCACGGGTCTATGACGGTGTCCTGGTCGACGATTCTTATATGAATGAAGAGGGTCGCCGGACCGCGACTCATCTGGATATCGAAGCGGCGGTGCGGCTGATCTGGCGGGCCTGGTGGGGGGTGCTCGTGGTGGCGCTGTTGGCGGCGTTGTTGGGACGGTGAGGGGACGGTTGTTGGTGAGAGATTGCAGCCGGAGCGCCGGAACTAAACGCCCTCGATCCCATAGCGGTAGAAATCGAGATCGCCGAGCCAGACCCATAGGGCCAGCAGAGGTTCGGGGCCGGTCCGGGTGGCATGGTGTTCATACGATGCATGGCGGATCAGGGTGCCGGGGGGTGCGGGGCGATCGGTGACACCGTCGCGGGTCCAGTCGGCGGTGCCGCTGAGGGGTAGGTACAACTCCTCAGCCGCGTGCCAGTGGCGCGGATACCAGGTGTCCGGGAATTGCAGATAGGCGCCGAAGCGGATGTCGGGCGCCTGGACGCTGGTGGGGTCCTGGCCAACGATCTCACAATAGGAATAGCGCCCGGCGAAGCTGGCGGGCATCGGGCGCTTGCTGACCTCGACCCATGACACCCGGGGCGCGATGGCAGCGAATTGGGCGGTCAGCGGGTGGGTTTGCGCCGCTGCCAGGGCCTCGTCGAGATAGCGTGGGGTGAAGTTGCCGGTCGGCCCGGTGCACTCGGTGTCGGTCAGGCGCTCCAGCAGCGTGGCGGCTGTTTGCGCGGCGGGCAGGGCGTGGGTGCGCAGCTCGGTCGCGAAGGCGGTGATGAGTTGGTGCATCGGCTAGAACTCCACCCCGATCTGAGCCTTGATGCCGCCGCGGAAGGGGTGTTTGACCAGTTCCATCTCGGTCACCAGGTCGGCGATCTCGATAAGTTCGTCCGCCGCGTTGCGGCCGGTGCAGACGACGTGGGTCATTGGCGGCTTTTCGGTGGTCAGGAAGGCCACCACATCGGTAATGTCGATGTAATCGTAGCGCAGGGCGATGTTGATCTCATCGAGCAGGACCATGCGATTGTTCGGGTCGCGGATCAGCGCCTTGGCCTTCGCCCAGGCGGCCCGGGCCATTTCGATGTCGCGGGCGCGGTCCTGGGTTTCCCAGGTAAAGCCCTCGCCCATGGTGTGGAACTGGCAGATGTCGGTGTAGGAGCGCAGGATCAGGTCGCGCTCGCCGGTCGACATGCCGCCCTTGATGAACTGCACGACGGCGGAGGGCATACCATGGGCGATGCAGCGGAAGATCATGCCGAAACCGGCGGTCGACTTGCCTTTGCCCTTGCCGGTGTGGACGATGATCAGGCCCTTCTCGTCGGTCTTGCCAGCCATGATCTTGTCGCGGGCGGCCTTCTTCTTGACCATCTTGCTGGCGTGGCGGGCATCCGGGTCAACGACGGGCTTGTCGGTCATAGGGGCTCCTTGATGTGTCAGGGCTCGATGGTGATCTCGGGCCAAATACCTTGTAGGCGAGCCGACTTCTTAGCATGGGAGTCCGGGTCGGAAACCGATCGGTTCGGGATCAGCTTAAACGCAAAGATCGGGTCGAGGCCATAGGGGGCGTGGATGTCGAGCCGGTCGTTCGGCTCCAGCCTCGCGCCAACCGAATGGGTCAGGGCCTGAAACTGGCCGATGCTGTGGTCGGTCGAGGTAAGCGGGGCGATGGGGTGGCCGAAATGCGACTCGTACCAGAGATGGACGCGGGCCTGGTTGCGGACCTCGACGGGCGGGCCGTCAGTAAGGAAATGGGCGGCGGCGCGTTGGATGACGCGGTCTTCGGCCTGGTAGCTGAGGTCGCTGGCGTCGAAGTAAAACAGGTCGATGTCCTTGATGCCATGGCCGGAGGGCCGCCCGGTCAGCGCATTCCAGACGGTGTTATAGAGCGCCCCGGCGACGATGCGCCAATCGGGCAGGGCAAGGGCGCGGGCTTTGTCCAGCGCCCGCCAGATCAGCGGATCGGCGCGCAGGATTGCCTCGAGGGCGGCAAGCTGGGTGGCGGCGTCTGTGCCAGCATAGCGGAGGTGATCGGTCACGGGGTCAGTGCCCGGCTCATGGTGATGCTGGTCGGGCGGTCATAGCCGGGATGAGCGGTTTCGTCAGTCTTGACAAAGCCCATGCGGGCGAAGGCAGCGTGGTTCTCGGCCAGCTCGATCCGGGTTTCCAGCTCAAGGCGGGGGAGGTTGCGGGCGCGGGCTTCGGCCTCGGCGGCGGCGATGAGGTGGCGGGCGAGGCCGTGGCGGCGGTGCGTCTCCGCCACCGCCAGCTTGCCGACATAGAGCGCGTCGCCCTTCGGCTTGGCGAACAGGCAAGCGATGGGGATGGCATTGTCCTCGATGACCCAAACGGCACCGCTGGCGGCCTGCGCCGCCATATCCGCCACGGACAGCCGGTGGGCCGAGGAGGGCGGGTCGATACGGCCCTCCATGAAGGCGAAGGCGTCAAGGATCAGGCGCAGGATCGCGGGCCAGTAGGGGTAATCAGGGGCGATGCGGCGGGGGGCCATGGTCAGTCGTTCACCCGCGCCGGGATGTCGGATTTCTGTGCCAGGTCACCGCCACGCCAGATATAGAGGGCAAGCAACGGCTCGGTGTTGGTGCGCATGGCGTGGTGCATTTGGCTCGGATGATGGATCACAGCTCCCGGAAGACGGAGTGTGTATGGGCCGTTGTCGCGCATCCAATCGGCGGTCCCCGAGATCGGGATATACAGCTCCTCGGCCACATGGTGATGCGCGGGGTACTCGATGTTTGACCCCAGCATCGTGATGCCAATGGCGACACCATCACAGACAAACTGCCCGCGCGTCCCCAGCAGCTCGACAAAGCCATAGCGGGTGAGGAATGTATCGCTAAAATCGGTCGCCACATAGGATTGCCACCAGTGCAATTTTGGCGCGGCGGCGATCAATGCATCGATCAGCACCGTCGCTGCGGGGGCGGCGCCTGCTCGTGCCGCCGGGACGAACTCGGTCACCGGATAGAGCCGGGGGGCGAGCGCGCGCGGCGTGAATGGGGGCGAGGGGACGTAGCTCAGCATCCGGCGGGCATTCGGGTCGTCGAGCCCTGCGGCGAAATCGAGTGCGGACGCGAGTACTTTGAGGGCATCAGACATGACCGGCTCCGCCTGCAATTGATGTTAGAAGCGCCCGCGCGCTGTTACTCCTCGGCTGCCACAGCCCCCGCTCCTCCGCCTCGGCCATCCGCTGGGCGATCTCACGGAGCGCCGCCGGGTTGGCTTCCGCGATGAAATTGCGCACGGTCTCGTCCTCGATGATCGCGGCGTGGACCAGATCGAAATGGTGGCTTTTGACCGCGTGGGTGGTGGCGGCAAAGGCGAACAGATAGTCTATCGTGGCGGCGATCTCGAAGGCGCCCTTGTAGCCGTGGCGCATGACGCCGGCCAGCCATTTGGGGTTGACGACGCGGGAGCGCACTACGCGGCTGACTTCCTCCTCCAGCGTGCGGATCACCGGGCGTTCGGGGCGGGAATGGTCGTTGTGGTAGATTGTGGGGGCGGCGCCCTTGAGGTGCTCGACGGCGGCGGCGACACCGCCCTCGAACTGGTAGTAGTCGTCGGAGTCCAGCAGATCGTGCTCGCGGTTGTCCTGGTTCTGGACCACGGCCTGGACCTGGGTCAGGCGGGTCTCGAACAGCCCGCGTTCTCGGGCGCCCTCGGTGTCGCGGCCATAGGCGTAGCTGCCCCACTCAATGTAGCTGTCGGCTAGATCGGCGCGGTTGTCCCACAGCCGCTCGTCGATCATCGCCTGCAGGCCGGCGCCATAAGCCCCCGGCTTCGAGCCGAAGATGCGGAATCCGGCGCGGCGGGCGGCGTCTTTTGCGTCGGATCCCTCGGCGATCAGGCGGGCCTGTTCGGCGCGGTAGCGGGTGGCCAGCGGGTTTTTGTCATCCGGTTCATCCAGTTGCATGACGGCGCGGGCGGCGGTGTCGAATAGCTCGATCTGGGCCGGGAAGGCGTCGCGGAAGAAGCCGGAGATTCGCAACGTCACATCGACCCGGGGGCGGTCGAGGTGGTCTACGGGCAAGATCTCGAAGCCTGTGACCCGCCGGCTGGCCTGATCCCAGCGTGGGCGGACGCCCATCAGCGCCAGCGCCTGGGCGATATCGTCGCCGCCGGTGCGCATGTTCGAGGTACCCCAGGCGGTGATGACCATGGCGTTAGGCCAGTCGCCGTGGTCCTGCAAGTAACGCTCGACCAGCAGCGAGGCGGAATGCCAGCCCAGCGTATAGGCGGCCGGGGTCGGAATTGCGCGGCTGTCGACCGAGAAGAAGTTGCGCCCGGTCGGCAGCACGTCAGGGCGGCCACGGGTCGGGGCGCCGGAGGGACCGGGCGGGATGAAGCGGCCTTTGAGACCCGCCAGCAGGGCGCCACGCTCGGCCTCGCCACAGGCGCGGATCGCGGGCAGGATCTTGCCGTGGTGAGCTTCCAGAACCGGGGCGGTCTGGCGGAAATGCTTCGGCGTCTCGGGCCACTGGACGGCCAGTTGCGCCAGTTTCTCGAGGCGCTCGACCGTGTCGCCGTTGGTCCGCCAGGGTTCAAACACGCTGCCCGCCGCCCACAGGAACTTGTGGCGCGGGCCGTCGTAAGCGGCGCCCATTTCGCAGTCGAGGGGGTCGAAATGCTCCGGGTCGATGTCGCAGTCGCGGGCCAGGGCGCGGATCAGCGAGGCGTTGCCCCCCTTGCCGTCGCCGCGCGGGACACGGAGCAGGGCGATGGCCAGGTCACGCTCGAGTTCGCCGTTGGGCGAAGTGCCGAAGATGTGCAGGCCGTCGCGGATCTGGCTTTCCTTCAACTCGCACAGATAGGTGTCGAGCTGGGTCAGGGCCTGGGTCTCGTCCATCTGCGGCGTAATCCCGGCGTCTTCGTCGAGTCGCGTGGCGGAGACCAGCAAGCGGATTTCCTTGCGCAAGTGGTTCAGGCGGCGCGGGTCAACGCCGCTGGCCTGGTAATATTCGTCGACCAGCGCTTCGAGTTCTTTCAGCGGGCCGTAGGTCTCGGCCCGGGTCAGCGGCGGCGTCAGGTGGTCGAGAATGACGGCGGCAGTGCGGCGCTTGGCCTGGGTGCCCTCGCCGGGGTCGTTGACGATGAAGGGATAAAGGTGGGGCGTCGGGCCGAGGACCGCCTCGGGGAAGCAGTTCTCGCTGAGGGCAACGGACTTGCCGGGCAGCCATTCGAGGTTGCCGTGCTTGCCAAAATGGATGATTGCGTCGGCCCGGAACTCGCGGCGCAGCCAGGCGTAGAAGGCGAGATAGTTGTGCGGCGGCACCAGGTCGGGGGCGTGGTAGGTTTGCTTCGGGTCAATGTTGTAGCCGCGAGCCGGCTGGATGCCGACGACGACGTTACCGAAGGTCAGGATCGAGAGAGCGAAGCGGCCGCAATCGACCTCGCCTGCGATGAAGAAGGGGTCCTGTTTGGGCGCGCCCCAACGCTCCTCGACCTGGCGGCGGACCTCGTAGGGGAGATCGGAGTAGAAGATCTGGTAGTCGGCGAAGGAGAGGGTTTTGCCACCTTCGCGGCTGGCCCGGTCGGTTAGCCAGTTGGTCGGGGCAGATTGGATTTTCGCCATCAGATCGGCGGAAGATTGTTGCGCGTTGTGAATGTGGTATCCGGCCTTCTTAAGGTGCAAAATCATGTCGACGACGCTTTGCGGCGTGTCGAGGCCGACGCCGTTGGCCAGCCGTCCATCCTTGTTGGGGTAATTCGCCAGCACGATGGCGACGCGCTTATCAGCGGGCTGTGTGCGGCCCAGCCGGGCCCAGGCAGCGGCGAGGCGGGCGGTGAACTGAACCCGGTCGCCGCGGGCGCGATAGGTGGCGATGCGGCATTGGGTGGCCTCGTCGAAATAGGCTTCGCCCTTGAAGCTGACGGCGCGGGCGATGATGCGGCCGTCAATCTCGGGCAGGGCGACGTTCATCGCGATATCGCGGGCCGAGAGGCCGCCGCTGCCGGTCTCCCATGCAGCCTCGGTGCCGCCGGCGAAGATCGCCTGCAGCACCGGCACGTCGGGCAGGTCGAGGGGCGTCGGCTGGTGTGTGGCGGACTGCGGCGACGAGACCGCGAAGCTGGTGGCGTTGATCACCACGGCGGGCGGGGCCTCGGCGAAGAGGGTAGCCAGCGTTGCCGCCGAGACCGGATCTTTCAGCGAGGCGACGAAGATGGGGAGTGGGTTGAGGCCCTCGGCCAGGCAGGCGCGGGTCAGGCGGTTGACCGGGTGCAGGCCAGCGCCCTGCACCAGCGCGCGGTAGAAGACAATGGGGACAATCGGGGCCTGCGGGTCGGGCCAGTTTACGCGGGCGGATTCGAGATCGGAGATGCCGGCGCCGGGCCAGTAGACCCCGGCCCGGAGCAGCGGGCGGGCGGGTTCCGGGCGTTCATCCTCGCCTCGGGCGATGAATCGGGCGAGGCGGAGGGAATTCGCCGCATTCTCCGGCCCACCTTCGACGAAGTAGGCCCACAGGGCCTCCCAGTCGGCGCGCTCGATCGTGGATATGCGCCACAGCGCCTCGTCGGGTTTGTCGTCGCCAGGCAGGGCGGCGAAGGCGACACCGGCCTCGCCCAGCCGGGCGGCGAACTGCTCCAGCCCATAGGGCCAGTAGCCCTCGCCGCCGAGGACGCGGGCGATGACGAGGCGCGATTTGGTGGCGGTATTGTCGAGGTACAGATCGACCGACATTGGATGGGTCAGGTGCAGCAGCGAGGCGAGGCGCAGGTCGGGTGCGTCATCGTCGAGCGAGGCGCGGGCCTCGGCCAGGGCCGCCAATTCGGTGTCGGCGGCGGTGATGACGATCACCTCGGCCGGGGTCTGGCCGAGATCAACCGCCTCGGCGCCGTCGGTGACCTCACCGGGCTGGGCGAGGAGGAGGTGCATCAGGTGAGCCGCTTTTCCATGAAGACACTTTGGGGATGCTCGGGGTAGGAGCCGAACGGGCCGCAAACCGCAAAGCCGTGGCGCCGGTAAAGCGCGTGAGCGGCGTGCAGCAGGTTGCCGGTCTCGAGCTTCAGCATCCCGAGGCCTTGCGCCCGCGCCTCGGCTTCAAGCCGCTCCATCAGCCCGGCGGCGACGCCGGCGCGGCGGTTGTTGGGGTCGACGAACATCGACTTCAGCTCGCCGTAGCTGTCGCGGGTGGCCAATGCGCCGCACGCCACCGCGCGACCGTCGAGACGGGCTATGAGGAAGGCGATGTCGGGCACCGTGAGGGCATCGACGCTGAGGAAATGGTTAGCTTCGGGGTCGAACAGCTCGAGCATCAGGGCGTGGCTGGCCCTCAGAAGCGCCGTCGCCTCGGGCGTGCGCGGGTCGCAGCACTCGATCACCAGCCCGGCGGTCATGGCATGATTGCCGCTTCAATGGCGGCGCGGTTCAGCCCGGCCTCGCCGATGATCACCAGCCGGGTGGCACGCGCGTCGGCACCGAAGGGGCGGTCGAAATAGGTGTCGATGCGCGGGCCGACGGCCTGGATCACCAGGCGCATCGGCTTGCCCTGGACAGCGGCAAACCCTTTTAGGCGGAGGATGTCGTGGGTGCGGATGATGTCGGTCAGCCGTTCGGCGAATCCATAGACGTCGGCAATCTCGCCCAATGTCAGGGCGAAGGTCTCGAACTCGTCATGGCCGTGGTCATGGTTGTCCTCGTCGTCCTCATCATCGTGGTGATGATGATGCAGCTCGTGACGGCTCTCGACATCGTCTTCGGCAGCGAGGCCGAGGCCCAGCAGCACTTCCGCCGACAGGCCATCAGTGCCGGAGCGCAGGAACTGGACACCCTTACGGATTTGGCCGGACAGCCCGTCGAGCACGGTATCGATGTCGCCATTGACCATCTGGTCGGTCTTCGAGACCACCACCATGTCGGCGCAGGCAAGCTGGTCCTCGAACAGTTCTGACAGTGGCGTCTCGTGGTCGATGCTGTCGTCGGCGGCGCGCTGGGCACCGACGGCGGCCTCGTCATGGGCGAAGCGACCGGCGGCGGTGGCCGGGCCGTCAACGACTGTGATGACGCTGTCGACAGTGACGCGGGTGCGGATCTCCGGCCAGTTGAAGGCGCGGATCAGCGGCTGCGGCAACGCGAGGCCGGAGGTCTCAATGATGATGTGGTCGGGCGGCGATGCGCGGTCGAGCAGCAGCCTCATGGTCGGCACGAAGTCGTCGGCGACCGTGCAGCAGATACAGCCGTTGGAAAGCTCGATGATATCGTCCTCGGCACACAGCGCATCGCCGCAGCCGCGTAGCACCTCGGCATCGACGCCGATGTCGCCGAATTCATTGATGATCAGTGCGATCCGCTTGCCGCCGTTGCGGGCCAGCAGGTTGCGGATCAGCGTTGTCTTGCCAGCGCCGAGAAAGCCGGTGATGACGGTTGCGGGGATCTTTTGGGTCATGAAAATGCTCCTAGCGGGTGAGAACCCGGTTGTCGATGCCGAGCCGGTCTTCCCAGCCGGCGCGCTCAAGCTCCGCGTCGGAATGTTCCTCCTCGGGCCAGCCGAGGCAGAGATAGGCGATCAGCCGCCAGCCCTCGGGCACAGCCAGATCGGCGGCGAGACGGTCCGGATCGAGGATCGAAACCCAACCGGCGCCCAGCCCCTCGGCCCGCGCCGCGAGCCACAGCTGCATGACCGCGCAGACCACCGAGTAGCGGCGCATCTCGGGCATGGTTTGGGCGCCGAGGCCGAAGCCTTGATCGGTGGTCTCATCACAGAAGATGGCGATCTGGACCGGGGCGTCGCGCATGCCGGACAGCTTCAGCGAGGCGTAGAGGTGGGCCCGATCATCGGAATAACCGCCGAGGGCATCGGCATTGGCGGCCTCGAAATTGGTCAGGGCGGCAGTGCGGGCCG
Organism: Thermohalobaculum sp.; assembly: GCA_035527255.1. Lineage (GTDB taxonomy): Bacteria > Pseudomonadota > Alphaproteobacteria > Rhodobacterales > Rhodobacteraceae > Thermohalobaculum. The sequence goes on from DATLAW010000101.1 coordinate 21,704, forward strand.
CGGGACTCTCGATCATGACGAAGCGCCACGGCTCGGAGAGGCCAACCGAGGGGGCGAGGCCGGTTTGATCGAGCAGGCGCCCGATCAGCGCTGGCGCCACCGGGTCGGAGCGGAAGCGGCGGACGTCGCGGCGCCAGGCGAAAAGGGCGGCGAGCTGGTCGCGGAACGCCTGGGTGAATTCCATCGCGCGCCCTCCGGGATCAGGTGGCCCGCTCGCGGGACCAGAAATAGCCCGCGAGGGCGCCGAGCGTGGACCAGCCGAGGGCACCGACAGCCAGCACCCGGGCGGCGAATAACGCCGAAAGCTCCGGCGGGACGACGCCTTCAAATGCGTGCGGATGCGGGGCGCCGACCAGATGCGGGACGGCGATCAGCAGCGCTCCGGCGATCTTGGCGACCGGGTTGCCAAAAGCGATCAGACCGATACCGGCAAGCGTGGCAGCGACCGTGGCAAGCCACCAGACCTGGCGGTGGGCCAGTTCGCCCGCCGCAGCGCCCGGAAGTTCCGGCGCGAGGCCCATCGACGGCATCAACTGGATTGCGGCGAACCCGGCGAGGCCGAACAGGAAGCCGGCGCGAAAGTCGATGCGCGTCAGCGCCATTCGCTCGACCAGCGCAAAGCCAGCGACCAGGATCAGGCCGAAGCCGCAGGTAGTGAGAACGGTCATCAGCACGGTAAGCAGGGTGCGGGTGAGGTCGACCTCAGTCACGGTATTTTCGTGGCCAGCTGCCGCGCTTGCCTCCGCGCCACCGAAATGAACAATGGTGCCGGTCTCATAGAGCTCGGCTTCGGTGATCAGGGGTACCAGGAACGCTTGCTGTAGCCCAGCGGCGAACAGCCCGGCGATCAGGCCAGCGAACAGCGCGCTGGCCAGCAATGACTTCAGCATCTTAGATCCAATGGCTCAGTGGCAGGGAAAGCCGATGGAATGCCGCGTGTCATGGGCGGCATCATGCATCACTTGCGCGTCGGCGAAGCCTGCGACGAACAACAGGGTCGCACCGATGAAAGCGACGAACAGGATTGCCGCGAGGCTGGTATCGGCGCGGGTGCCAGTGGTGGTGCCAGTGGTGATGGCAGCGGTCTTGTCGATCATGGTCCATATCTCCTTACCCGTCACACCCGACGGGGATGGTTTCAAACACGCGTGGCAGGTCTCCTGGCTCGCGGCTCCGGCCCACTTAGGCCGCGCTTTCCCAACCTTCCCGGCCTTGCGGCCAGTGGTTTCGCGGGGAAGCTCACCGCATACAGTCGCGGGGGCGGCTGCGGTTTCGGGTCCCCGATATGGGTCGGCCCTATCCGCATTCCCTATTAATCCGAAACCCGCTCAGACGGGTTCTTCGGAACCATGCACCCTGACAGTTCCGGCATCGTCGATGCCAAGTCAAGGGGTTCGAGCGACTCAGCAGCGGGTTTGGCGGGTCAGGCGTCGATTGCGACGGTTTCGCGCAGCCAGGCGACGGCGGCCTCGACGGTCGCGACCGTGGGGCCGGGTGGCGGGGCGGGGCGTTCGATCATCAGGATGGGGAGATTGAGTCGCGCCGCCGCATCGAGTTTGGCCCGGCCCGGGCCGCCGGCATTCTTCGAGACCAGATGGGTGATGGCGTGGCTGCGCATCAGGGCAAGCTCGGCATCAAGGGTGAACGGCGGGCGGGCGATCAGTTGGGTGATGTGGCCGGGCAGGTTGGCGACCGGCTCGATCACCCGGAGCAGGCAGGTAAGGTCGGGGCGGGCGGCGAAGGGGGCAATCTCCTTGCGGCCGCTGGTCAGCAGGACATGGGCACCCGGCGGCAGAGCAGCAGAGGCGGTGGTGAGATCTGGAAAGCTGCGCCAATTCCCGGTGGGTGGCCAGGGCGGGCGCAGCAGGCGCAGGCGGGGGGTTGTGGTGGCGGTGCAGGCGAGCACTGCATTGGTTGCCATCTGGGCGGCGAAGGGGTGGGTGGCGTCGATCACGGCGGCGATACCGTGGTCGGCAAGGTACTGCGCCAACCCGGTCGCACCGCCATAGCCGCCGCGCCGTGTCTCGACTGCAATCGGGGCGGGGTCGGTGGTGACACCAGCCAGCGAGGCGTTGACGGCGAGACCAGATATTCCCGCAAGGGCTTCGGCGAGCGCGCGGGCCTCGGCGGTGCCTGCCAGCAACAGGACCCTGATCATGGGGCGAAGCCGCAGCGGGCCTGGATGGCACCCTGACGGTCGATGACGATAACCTCGATGGCGATGGGGGCGCCGCGCAGGACATCGGCGGCGACCTCGGCGGCCTCGCGCGCCACCGCTTCGGCGAGGCGCGGCCCGGCGATCTCCAGCGCCTCCAGTGCGGTGTTGGCGGCGGCGATGCGCGGGGCATCGGCGCCGATGCCGGTGGCCATCTCGGCGAGGCGGGCGAAATCGACCTGGCTGCGGCCGGAATGCAGATCCATCGCGCCCTGGGCCAACTTGGTCAGCTTGCCGATGCCACCGGCGATGGTCAGGCGCGGGACCGGGTGCTGGCGGAGGTATTTCAGCAGGCCACCGGCGAAGTCGCCCATGTCGAGGTAGGCGACCTCGGGCAGGTCATAGAGGGTACGGACGGTTGCCTCGGAGGTTGATCCGGTGGCGCCGACGACATGTGTGACGCCGGTGGCGAGGGCGACATCGACGCCGCGATGGATCGAGGCGATCCAGGCCGAGCAGGAGAATGGCCGGACAATCCCGGTGGTGCCGAGAATGCTGAGTCCACCTTCGATGCCAAGACGCGGGTTCCAGGTGTGTTTGGCGATCTCCGCGCCATTATCGACCGAGATCGTGATATCGAAATCACTTGGGATGCCATGCGTTTGCGCCGCTTCCCTGAGAACGCCTTTGATCATATCGCGCGGCACCGGGTTGATCGCGGGCTCGCCGGGCGGGATCGGCAAGCCGGGCTTGGTGACGGTGCCGACGCCGGCGCCGGCATGGAAGCGGATGCCGGTGCCGGGCGGGGCGTGGGCGACGCGCGAGCGGATCATTGCCAGATGGGTGACGTCGGGATCGTCGCCCGCATCCTTGACGGTGGCCGCCTCGGCCCAGCCCGGGCCGGTGGCGGTCTCGGCAATGGCGAAGGCCGGGGTCTGGCCCTTCGGTAGGGTGATGGTGACGCGGCTCGGGAAGCTGCCGCCCAGCAGCGCCTGAACCGCCGCCTTGGCGGCAGCGGTGGCGCAGGCGCCGGTGGTCCAGCCGGAGCGCAACTTGGGTGCTGGGGTCTTGGTCATGGGGTTGGACTATAGGCGTCAGCGAGGACGGCAGGAAGCCAGGAAAGCATCTGCCGCTCAGGCGTTCTCCGTCGCTATGGCGCGTTGTACTGCTGGGAGCTCCGCCATCCTGGCCCTGTGGTCGAGGACGCGTGGCAACCGCGTAAGGTCGACGCCGTCGCCTTCCAGCCACTGGGCGAGGGTGAAGATATAGGGATCGCAGATCGTGTAGCGCTCGCCCATCACCCACGGGCCTTCCAGCATACCATCCTCGATGAGCGGGAAGGCGTCGCTGATCGATTGCGGGGCCTTGCGCTGCATGGCCTCGATCGCCGCCGCATCATCGACCCAGCGCGAGCCGCGCATGCGGTGGGCATGGGCCACGTGGACAGTCGAGCAGAGGTAGCTGTTGAAAGCCTGCGCCTGGGCAAAGGCGAAGGGGTCGTCCAGTGGCGCCAGCCCGGCTGCGGGGAAACTTTGAGCAATGAAGGCCAGGATCGCAGGGACCTCGGTCAGGATGCCGCGGTCGGTGATCAGTGCTGGAACCAGACCCTTTGGGTTGACCGCCAGATAGCCGGGAAGACGTTGCTCGGCGGCACCGAAATCGACCCGGACTGAGTCGTACTCAACCCCGGCCTCCTCGAGAGCAATCTGTGCGGCGAGCGAGCAGGTATTGGGTGCGTAGTAGAACTTGAGCATGTTTTTGGAGCCTCCCTTTTCGGCGGCGATGATAGCATTGTCTTGCCGGGTGTAGCCATGGTTTCGGCGGTTGGTCGTGGCTTCGGCGCTCACAGGAGCGAACGGGGCGGCAGTGGGCGTTGGCACGGCGCTGGTCCCCATTATTTCTTGGACCGGATATATAAGGCAGCGCTATTTGGAGGCTCCAGTAGACATATAAATGAAATCTATCTGTCACATAAAAAGAATAGATTTTACCTATCAACCCAATGTAGTCAGGATTACACCCACATGAGGCGCTCGTTGGCGCTGCGGCTACCGAGTGGGCGCTTGCCAGAGGCACCCACCATAATGAAAAAATCTCAAGGCTCATCCACAGGGAGTTTGAACACCATGAAGCTAAAAAATAAACTTTGGGGCGCGATCGCCGCCGGTTTGCTCGTCGCCTCGAATGCGATGGCGGCAGAGCTGACCGTCTACACTGCCGTCGAGGCCGAGGATCTCGTGCGCTATGCCGAGACTTTCAACAAGGATCACCCCGACATCGTCGTCAACTGGGTCCGCGATTCGACCGGTATCATCACCGCCAAGCTGCTGGCCGAAAAGAACAATCCGCAGGCGGATGTTGTCTGGGGCCTGGCCGCAACCTCGCTGTTGCTGTTGAAATCCGAGGGCATGCTCGAGGCCTATTCGCCGAAGGGCGTCGACAAGCTGGATCCGAAGTTTGTCGACAAATCCAACCCGCCGGCCTGGGTCGGGATGGACGCCTGGGTCGCCGCGATCTGCTTCAATACGGTCGAGGGGGCCAAGCTGGGGCTGCCGGCGCCGACCTCGTGGAAGGATCTGACGAACCCGGTCTACAAGGGCCATGTGATCATGCCGAACCCGAACTCGTCCGGCACCGGTTTCCTTGATGTATCGAGCTGGCTGCAAATGTTTGGCGAGGATGGCGGCTGGGCCTACATGGACGGGCTGCACGAGAATATCGCCCGGTATACCCATTCCGGCTCGGCACCCTGCAAGCTCGCGGCTTCCGGCGAGATTCCGATCGGCGTTTCCTTCGCCTTCCGCGGAGCCAAGTCGAAGGCGGCAGGTGCGCCGATCGACATCATCGTGCCGTCCGAGGGCGTCGGCTGGGACATGGAGGCATCGGCGATCATCGCCGGAACTTCGAATCTGAAAGCCGCCAAGACCCTGATCGACTGGTCGATCACCCGCACCGCGAACGAGATGTACAACACCGGCTATGCGGTGGTTGCAATTCCTGGCGTCGCCAAACCGGTCGAGCATTTCCCCGAAGGCCTGATTGACGCGATGATCGACAACGATTTCGAATGGGCGGCCAACAACCGCAAAACCATCCTGGCGGAATGGCAGAAGCGCTACGACTCGAAGTCCGATCCGAAGAGCTGAACGGCTGAGAACCAAAACCCGGACAGGCGCCATCGGTGGTGGCGCCTGTCGATTTTGCGACACCCCCCAAAGCACCACTGTTGGATTCCCAGCCTCGCTGGGGTCCCGCCACCGCTACGAACCGTTCGAAGGAAGGTTCCACAGATGACCGCGACCGCAACCGCCACACCGGAAGTCTATCTGCGGATCAGCAATCTATGGAAGTCCTTCGGTAATTTTCAGGCGCTGAAGGATGTCTCGCTGGAGATCGACGATGGCGAGTTTGTCTGCTTCCTCGGCCCCTCCGGCTGCGGCAAGACCACCCTGCTGCGCGCCATCGCCGGGCTGGATTTGCAGACCTTTGGCACCATCGAGCAGGACGGCAAGGACATCTCGAACCTGCCCCCGGCGGAGCGTGAATTCGGCATCGTCTTTCAGTCCTACGCACTGTTTCCGAACCTGACCATCGAGAAGAACATCGCCTTCGGATTGGAAAACGCTGGCCGTTCGAAAACCGCAATTGCTGCGCGTGTGACTGAGCTTCTGAGCCTGGTCGGGCTCGAGGATCAACGCACGAAGTACCCCGCCCAATTATCTGGCGGACAACAACAACGCATCGCCCTGGCGCGCGCTATCGCCACCTCGCCGGGCCTATTGCTGTTGGACGAGCCACTGTCGGCGCTGGACGCCAAGGTGCGGGTATATCTGCGCCATGAAATCAAAGAGCTGCAACGGAAACTTGGCATCACCACAGTGATGGTCACCCACGACCAGGAGGAGGCCCTGTCGATGGCCGACCGGATCGTGGTGATGAACCAGGGGGTGATCGAGCAAGTCGGCTCGCCGACCGATATCTACCGCGAGCCGAAGACCTTGTTTGTGGCCGACTTCATTGGCGAAACCAACAAGATTGACGCCCGCTCGGCCGGGCCGGACAGCGTGAGTTTTGGCGGCATGACGCTGGGCAGCATGGTCCACGGCTTCGCTGAGGGCGCGCAAGTGCTGGCGGTGATCCGGCCCGAGGACGTCATCCCGCATGAGGCCGGCTACCGTCAGGACGGTGACGGGCGCAACATCATCGATGTGAGCATTGGCGATATGGAATTTCTCGGGTCATTCTGGCGCACCCGGCTGGGCGGTCCGCAGTTGGCCGGAACCGAACTGGTAGCCGATTTCTCGATAAACGCGGTGCGCCGCATGGCGTTGGCGGAGGGCACCGCGATCACCATCGAACTGCCGGCAGCCCGGCTGATGGCTTTCGCGCATGGAGGTGGGGATGACCGTATCGGCTGACCCCGCGCTGCCCACGGGCAGGCCGCTCCGGGCCAAGCTCGGCAGCGACGATCTGATCATGCGCGGCTACATGCTGGCGATCGCCGCCTACCTGATCGTCGCGCTGGCACTGCCGCTTTACACCATGCTGTCGAAGTCGTTCTCGACCTACAGCTTCGATCTCACGACCTACGATTTCCAGGCCAGTGACGAGGCCGGGAAATTCACAACGCCGCCGGTCACCGCCGAGGCGCTGAACCTGAAGCTCAGCGCGGTACCGGCCTCCGACCTCGCGACCAGCGCCGACGGGCGCTTGCCTGCAACCTCGTTCTTCCCCGATTTCAGCTTTCGCAGCCCGGTGATCTACCGCATTCGCGGCACCACGGATGACGCCACCTATCTGATCGGATCCGAGCGCTATCAGGGGACCGAATGGTCGGAGGTCACCTCGAACGATTTCCGCCGCGTCATGCTGCGGCCGGTGGTCTCGCGCGGGATCGACAATTTCATCACCTATTTCTCCACGCCATCGTTGTTCCGCTCGATCGAAAATTCCCTGTTCATATCGGTCATCAGCACGATTATCACCGTCAGCCTCGCCTTCGGCTTCGCTTATGCGCTGAGCCGCAGCTGCATGCGCTTCAAGGGTTTCTTCCGGCTGGTCGCGGTGGCGCCAATTCTGGTGCCGTCGCTGCTGCCGGGCATCGCGCTGGTATATCTGTTCGGCAATCAGGGAATGCTGAAAGAATTCCTGATGGGCAATACGATCTATGGCCCGATCGGAATTGTCATTGGCTCGGTCTTCTTCACGTTTCCACATGCGATGATCATCATCACCACGGCGCTGGCGATCTCGGATGCCCGGCTCTACGAGGCGGCGGTGTCGCTGAAAGCCAGCCGCTGGAAAACCTTCTGGACCGTCACCATCCCCGGCGCGCGTTATGGCCTGATCTCGGCCGCCTTTGTGGTATTCAACCTGGTGATCACCGATTTCGGCCTGCCAAAGGTGATCGGCGGCCAGTACAACATGCTGGCGGTCGATATCTACAAGCAGGTGATCGGCCAGCAGAACTTCGAGATGGGCGCGGTCGTATCGGTTGTGCTGCTGGTGCCAGCGGTGTTGGCCTTCACCATCGACCGGATCGTGCAGAAGCGCCAGGTGGCGCTGTTATCGGCCCGCTCGGTTCCCTACCAGCCCAAACCGCACAGCCGCTTCGATTGGATATGCATTGGCTACTGCAGTTTGATCGCGGTGTTTATCGTTGGGCTGCTGGGGGTTTGCCAGTTCGCGGCGCTGGTCAAATTCTGGCCTTATGACCTCAGCCTCAGCCTGAAGAATTACGCCTTCGACCTGATGGATGGCGGCGGTTGGGATTCCTACTACAACTCGATCCAGATGGCGCTGCTGACGGCATTGATCGGCACGCTCATAGTCTTCACTGGAGCCTATATGGTCGAGAAAACCAAGGGGTTTGGCGCCGGACGGGCGCTGTTCCAGCTGCTGGCGATGCTGCCGATGGCGATCCCCGGCATGGTCCTGGGGCTGGCCTATATCTTCTTCTTCAACGACCCGGCGAACCCACTGAACGGAATCTACGGAACCATGGCGATCCTGGTGATCTGCTCGGTGACCCATTTCTACACGGTTTCGCATCTGACGGCGGTGACGGCGCTGAAGCAGATGGACAAGGAGTTCGAATCGGTTGCGGCATCACTGAAACAACCGTTCTACAAGCTGTTCTCAAGGGTCACGGTGCCGGTCTGTCTACCGTCGGTGCTGGATATTTCGATCTATCTGTTCGTCAACGCGATGACGACTGTCTCGGCGGTGGTGTTCCTGTATTCGCCGACAACGACGCTGGCCTCGGTCGCGGTGCTGAACATGGATGATGCGGGCGATGTCGCGCCCGCTGCGGCGATGGGGATGATGATCTTTTACACCAACGCAATCGCGCGGATCATCCATGTCGCGATCTCGAAGGGTGTTTTGAAACGCACGCAGGCCTGGCGTTTCAGGTGATAGTGGAAATTGCGCGGCTGTTTCCTACCAGGGCCACTGCCTCTCCTTCGGAGGTTCTTTCCACGTCTCGCCCCAGCGCGAAAGCGTCGCGTTCGCAGGGTCCTGCTTTGGGCAGGACTCGGATGCCATGGCGGCTTTGGTGTTGAGCAGGCAGGCGCAGGCCGTGCAAATCTGCGCATCTTTGCCGACGATAACCTTCGCGCCATTGTAGACCAGCGTGTCGGGTGCGTCCGCCGCGAACTCACATGCGTCGCAGGCGGCGAGGCGTTTCTCGATCTCCCACGGTTTGGCGTGCTTGAGGCCCTCCATGCCCCATTTCAGCGTTGCTGCGGCAGCCTTGCCGGCTAGTTTCGCAATCGATGGGGTCCGTCCCGGTTCCAGGTGCCCCGATTCCAGGGGTCCCGGCTCCGGCTGATCAGGGTGAAACCTGGCATTTTCGGGATGGGCGAGTAGGTGCGCCCGCAGGGCCGGAACCTTGCTGCTTGCCAACAGAGCTTTGGCGAATTCAGGGTCCTTGATCGCCCGATTGGTTACCTCGGGCATGGTTGGCCCGGGCAGGCCGATCAGATCCCCTAGCCGGGCGCAAGCGAGGGCAAACGTTGGCGCATGGCTGACATCTTCCGGAAGCTCCAGGGAAATCATTCGGGGATCCTAACTCGTTGATCCGGTTTCGCAGGCCGCAACAGAGGATAGCCGAAATCAGTGTCATCTGCCAGCGTAGCGGGCGTCAGGGCATTTTTTTGAGCCGATGTGTGAGCAGATCAACCCGAATTGGTGTGCGGGTGATCGCCAACGATGCCAACAGGGCGATGCCAACAGACAGTCTTGCCGTCGGCAGCACCGGTCGGGGCCAATGAAGCCTGGCGATTGCGGTGGAGGCACAACAGTTGATACGGTCCAAACAAATGATGAACCGCGTGAGCCAATGATCCCGATCAACGACGAAATATCGATCGCTCCGTGGGAGCTAACCGAGACCTTCAGCCGAGCCTCTGGGCCGGGCGGGCAGAACGTTAACAAGGTCGAGACAGCGGTGACACTGCGGTTCGAGGCGGAGCGATCGCCGAACCTCCCGCCTGAGGTGAAGGCTCGGCTGAAGCGGTTGTCAGGGCGACGCTGGACCAGCGACGGGGCAGTGTTGATCCAGGCCGATAGCCATCGCAGTCAGGCCCGCAACCGTGCCGATGCACTGGCCCGGTTGGTCGAGCTGGTCGCCAAGGCAGCCGTCCGGCCAAAGCGTCGGGTGCCGACCCGGCCAACCCTGGCCTCGAAGCGGCGCCGTCTGGTGGCCAAAACGCTACGCGGGACGGTCAAGCAACTGCGGGGGCGGCCGGAGGACGAGGAGTAGGGCGCATATGGCGATCTTGCAGCGGGAGTCTGAGTTGGCTGAACACGCGCTACCAGCACCGGTCGCAATCAGATCATAAAATCATCGACTGGACATCGCTCAAACTGTGAAATAGCCTTTTAACCCAGTTGACACCAACTTTAGATCTGGCCAGTGCGAATTTTCGGCGACTGACAAACGCGAGCGATAACCGGGGTTCTCAAATTGAATTTAGGTCTTCGCACAACAGGGAGAGGAAATTGAGATGAACGTTTCAAGGACAATAGCAGCGGCGGGCATGTTGATGCTGATCAGTTCGCCACTGGTGGCGGCTGAAGATCACCCGATGGGTTTTTTCATCACCAGTGTCGGTGTGGGGCAGGGTGCAAATCTGGGTGGCCTTGAAGGCGCTGATGCGCATTGCACGAAGCTGGCGGAGGCTGCCGGTTCAACCAGCCGGACCTGGCGCGCCTATCTGAGCACGCAGATCCCCGGCGAGCGCGGTATCTCGGCCCGTGACCGGATTGGATCGGGCCCCTGGTACAACGCGCTTGGCGAGTTGATCGCCAGTGATGTGGACGACCTGCATCTGAACCCCAACATCGTCAAACGAACCGCTTTGGACGAAAACGGCAATCGGGTGAACGGACGCGGCGACGATCCCAACCGGCATGACATTCTGACCGGGTCAGGGGCCGACGGCACCGCCTAATTTCCCACGCGACACCGATGATCATACCTGCAACAGCTGGACCAGCGATGGCGAAGGCAGCGCGCAGGTCGGGCACCATGACCGGCATGGCGGCGGTAACACGTCGTGGAACTCCGCCCATGGATCGCGAGGCTGTAGTCAGGAGAATTTGCAAGGATCGGGCGGGGCAGGATTGTTGTACTGCTTCGCTGCCGACTAGAGTCTTTTCGGGCCATTGAGAACCACGCCATGCTCGGACTTGATCCGGGCAGCCGGTTTCAAGTGGTTGAATGAGGGACTGGATTGCCGGGCTGGATGCGCGCCTGTTAATTGAGGACCGCATCCAGCCAGGCGACCCGTTGCCGGGCTTCGGCAAGGGCGGCAGCTTCGCTCGAGAAGATGGCTTCGGCGTGGTGGCCAACCGGGTACCAGCTGCTGCCGTCCTCGGGGTCCCGGCGATATTCCTCGAAGCCAAAACTGGCGTCGGGGCGGCGGAACAGATCAACACAGCGTCCGCCATCCGCGGTTTCGATCGAGCGGTTAACCTTGTTGACGTGAGCCACCCCGCCCGACCTAGGCCCGCATCGCCTGCGCTATGCGGGCCGCCGCCGCCGCGACGCCGGAGCCGCCGATTGGCGCGCCCATCGCGGTCAGCGCCGCCTCGATGGTGCCGAGAGTGCCCAGCACCATTGGTGGGTTCAGGTGACCCATATGGCCGATGCGGAAGGCCGAGCCTTCGTATTCCTCGCCGAGCGCGATGCCCAAGGTTAGCCCGGCTTGGGTTTCGCAAACCTGGCGCAGCCGCGCCGGGTCAATCGATCCAGTCATCACGGTGGTGACAGAGTCGGATCGCTCCGAAGGTTCGGCCACGGCGAGTCGCAGCCCGTCCGGAGTGGCCCAGGCACCGACCGCGGCTCGGATCGCGCTGCCGAACACCTTGTGCCGGGCCCAGACATTCTCCAGTCCCTCCTCGGCGATCATGTCCAGCGCCTCGCGCAGGGCATACAGATGCGAGATCGGCGGGGTGCCGCAATAGCGCCAGTAGTGCGAGCCCTGCGACATGCGCTTGGTCCAGTCCCAGTAACCACTGCGCAGACCGGCGGTCTTGTGTGCCTCCAGCGCCTTGTCGTTGACCCAATTGAAGCCCAGCCCCGGCGGCACCATCAGGCCCTTCTGCGACCCGCCGACAGTG
>DATLAW010000102.1:0-6714 GCA_035527255.1 Thermohalobaculum sp.
GCCCGCCTTCACCAAGGTGATGACGGTGCAGGGTTATGGCCTTTTCGTCCAGCCGGGGCGCGGTTCAATGACTTTTGGCTCCGACCTCAAATTCGCCCGCGGCCCGATCATCGAGCAGATCGCTCGGTTCGGCATGTTCTGTATGCAGCACACCGCGTCTTACGTGAACAGGTCGCGCAACATCGGCAACTCGCTATTGCTCATCAATCCCTACCGGCAGCCGATCGTCGCTCGGCTTGCCTCCTCGTCGGGCCGCGATCTGCGCCAGCGGGTCGACAGTCACTGCGCCGTGCTGGTGCCGGTCACCAAGCTGGTCGAGGATGGCAAATGGGAAACGGTCATGATCACGGCCAACAATCGGACCACGGTCTTCGATGTCCGCCACGCCTACGATGATCCCAACTGTCTGAACAACATCGACCACATCGATTTCATGAACGGCTGGTCGACCCATGACCGCCGCAGCCCGCTGCGGGTCGCCCGCTCCCTGGCGCGGCGCCTCGGGCGAGCGGCGGAGATCTATCTCAGTTGAAACCAACAACGTCGACCAGCACAGCCGCTGGGTCCCGATAGCCGCAGATGCTCATTGACACGCTAAAGCTGCTGTCGCTCTCGGAATGGCGGGCGCCGATCGCCAAGGCCAGGCGGCTAGGCCTTTTCCGGCGCCGGGAGATAGCCGCCATCGGTGTGATATCGGTGATCACCGTGGTGTTCGAGACCTTTGGCATGGGCATGCTTTTGCCGGTGCTGCAGTTCGTCGAGCATGAGGGGCGGATCGAACGGCTGATCGCCGATTCGCGCCTGTGGCGTATCCTTGCCGACGCATTCGACCTGGTCGGGCAGGACATTACCCTGCTCGGCCTCTCGGCCGTGGTCCTATTCATGCTTATCATGCGGCAGGCGGTCGCCACCGGTCGCGCGCTCCTGGTCGAAGTGATTCGCGCGCGCGCGGCCAGAAGCCTAAGCGAACGGTGTTTCGCGGCGATCATGTCGGCGCGCGGCGAATACATCCAGACCGTGGGCTCGGGTACCTTCTCGGTCATTGTTGGAACCCAGGCGCAATCCGGAGCCTCGATCCTGCGGTCGCTTTCAGAGGTTTGGAGCAACACCATAACGCTGATCGGCTATGCCGTGATCATGGCGGTGATCGCCTTGGTGCCGGCCCTGATTGCGCTCGCTGCCGGCTTGCTGATCATGCTTGGCATCTCCGGCTTGATTGGCATGACGCGCCACGCTAGCAAGAGTTTCGTGGACGCCAAGGCAGCGTTCTCGCAGCATCTGGTGGAGCGGCTCACGGCGTGGCGCCTGATCAAGACCACCAACTCCGAAGACTTCGAGCGCGGCCTCGCCCGCCGCCACGCCAACAAGCTCGCCGGGCTGGACATCCGGATCGCCAAGATCTCCAACATGATGACCTTCGTTGTGGTGGCAGGGCAGGCCTTTCTACTGCTGCTGGTCCTGAATATCTCGGTCGGCGTGCTCGAGATCGAGCTCTCCGCAATCACCCTTTTGTTCCTGGCCATGTTCCGCATGATGCCGATCTTTACCAGCTTCGGCCGACTGCGGCAGTCGACCGCGGCCAACGAAGCTTATTTGACACAGGTTCTGAGCTACATGGATGCCAGCGTCGAGCACCGGGAAATCGACACCGGCAGACAGACCTTTCCCGGCGTCAGCAAAGGGATCGAGTTCCGAAACGTGGAATTCACTTACGCGCGCGGCGGCGCGCCCGTGTTGAACGACCTCTCGGTATCTATTCCGGCAGGGCAAATCACCGCCATAACCGGACCGTCCGGCGCCGGCAAATCGACACTTGTCGACATGCTGCCCCGCCTGATCCTCCCCCAACGCGGAGAGGTGCGGATCGATGGCGTGCCGATCAACGAGATCGTGCTATCGGAGCTTCGCGCCAACCTGCACTATGTCGGCCAGACGCCAATGCTGATCAACGGCAGCGTGGCGGACAATGTCCGCTATGCCCGCCAGGAGGCGAGCCTGGTTGAGGTCATCGAAGCCTGCTGCCTCGCCCGCGCCGATGAGTTCGTGTCGGCGATGCCGAACGGTTACGACACCGAGGTCGGCGAGGGCGGAACCCTTCTCTCCGGCGGACAGCGTCAGCGACTGGCGATCGCGCGTGCCTTCCTGTCAGACGCCCAGGTGATCGTGCTTGATGAGCCAACCAGCGCCCTCGACTACGAGTCCGAAGCCAAGATCCATGAAGCACTGAGGGATCTCGTCGCCAAGCGCAACGCAACTGTCATCGTGATCGCCCATCGCGCCTCGACTGTGCTGAATTCGGACTACGTGATTGCGCTCGACGAGGGGAAGCTGGCTCGGTGCGGGGCCACCAAGACCATCACCCGCGAGCAGAGCTGGCTGCGCGACATGGTCGATGGCGGCGAACCGTTCGCGCCCGAAACAGTAGAGCCGAGATGACGAGATGACGCACTCGAACCAATTAGACGGGAAGTCGGTTCTGGTCACGGGCGGGACCGGATCGTTCGGCAAGGCGATGGTCGAGCGGCTGCTTTGCGACCATAGGGTCGAGCGTCTCGTCGTGTTCAGCCGCGACGAGCTCAAGCAGTTTGAAATGGCCCAGCAGTTCTCAGCTGAACAATACCCGCAGATCCGATACTTTCTCGGCGACGTGCGCGACCGCGACCGGCTGATGCGTGCTTTCTCAGGGGTCGACGTGGTGATCCACGCCGCCGCGATGAAGCACATCACGGCGGCTGAGTACAATCCCACGGAATGCATTGCGACCAACGTGCTTGGCGCCCAGAACGTTGTCGAAGCTGCAATCCAGAACGACGTCGAAAAGGTGATCGCACTGTCCACCGACAAAGCGGCTAACCCGATCAATCTCTACGGCGCCACCAAGCTGTGCTCCGACAAGCTGTTTATCACCGCCAATAATCTGGCCGGGCGCCATCGGACACGGTGCGCGGTGGTGCGGTACGGCAACGTGATCGGTTCGCGCGGCAGCGTGATCCCATACTTCAAATCGCTTGCCGCCAAAGGGAAAACGACCCTGCCGGTCACCGACCCGCAGATGACGCGGTTCGCGATCACCCTGACGCAGGGGATCGATTTCGTGCTGCAGTCGCTCGAGGAAATGCTCGGCGGCGAGCTGTTCGTTCCCAAGCTGCCCAGCATCAGGGTGACCGATCTGGTGCCGCTGATCGTCCCGGAGGGCGGCTACGAGGTCGTCGGCATCCGACCGGGCGAGAAGCTGCACGAGGTGATGATCCCGCAGGAAGAATCCCGCAACTGTGTCGATATGGGCGAGTACTACGTCCTTCAACCGGCCCACCACTGGTGGAACGTCAGCGATTTCCTGGAGCGCGTGCGTATGAAGGGCAAGCGGATCGAAGAGGCCTTTGAGTATTCGAGCCACGACAACACGGCGTGGATCGCCGGCGACGAGTTGAAGGCGTTGGTCGATCAGGTCGCCCCCGGCGGGTAGATGCCGGGCTGGGGCATTCGTGTCGCCACCGATCCGAGCGCGGGCGCGGGGCATGTCGCACGGTGTGCGGCGCTCGCCAGGGCGTTGAGGGCGGAGGCTGTCTTTTTTGTCGACCCTGATTGCCCGGACCAATCCCCGTTCGAGCGGAACCGCTGGCGCATCGTCAGGGAGCGGCGTCGCGATGATGCCAGTTCGGCGCTTGCGGCGCTGGCGAACGCCGAGGTGGGTGGTCTGGTGATCGACAGCTATGCGCTCCCTGGCGATACCGTCGCGGCTGCGGCAGCGTCGGGTTTCACCGCCGTCTTCCGCGATGGCGGAGCCAGAGGGGCGGAGCACCTGACCATCGATATCGGCGCGGCCGAGGAGGCGGCCGATGCCGATGTGGTCGCGGGTCCTGCCTATGCGCCGCTCGCGCCTTGCTATGCCGATGCCCGGCGCCACACCTCTGCGGCAGATCGGGAGATCGTGGATCGGGCGAGCATCCTGATTGCGTTCGGACAGCACGACAGTGCAAATCTGACGGCAATCGCGCTTGCCGCCGCAGGCGCCGTCGAGCCGACACCCCGCTTGACCTGCGTGCTGGGCGCCAGCGCTCCCCACATGCCCGCGGTAGAAGCCTTGATCGGCTCACTGTCAGACGCGGCGCTTCTGGTATCGCCTGCTGATATGATCGAGATTTATCTGGTCCACGACCTCGCCATCGGCGCACCCGGCGTGTCCCAGCTGGAACGAATGTGCTGCGGACTTCCCTCCATTCTCATGTGCCAGTCCGCGGCCCAGATGCCTGCCGCGAAAGCGTGGCAGCGCCGGCAATGCGCCGAGCTCGTGGATATCGACGGCCCAACGCTGACGGCAGCGGCGAGCCGGCTGATCGCAGATCGCGCGAGGCGCCGGGCGATGCGCCAGGCCGGTCTGTCGCTGGTCGATGGCGGCGGCGCCAGGCGCCTCGCCGCGCGGCTGGAAACGGCATTGGCGTTGCAGGCGGCGCAATCTGAGTGTCGCCGGATCGAACCTTGATCGATGCTCTTCAATTCACGCGAGTTTCTGCTGTTTCTGCCGCTCGTTCTGGCGGCACTGTTCTTGCTGCCGCATCGGTTCCGCTGGATGCTGCTGCTGTCGACGAGCTTCGGCTTCTACATGGCATGGCAACCGCAATACGGCTTGCTGCTCCTATACATTTCGGTCGTCACTTTTTCGGCCGGGCTACTCGTTTCCAGGACGGGTTCCGGTCGCGGCAAGCGATATCTGGTGGCGGCGGCGATCGTCGCCACGCTGTCGCCTTTGCTTTTGTTCAAGTACTTCGACTTCCTGGGTGGGAGCCTGAACCACGCCGTCGGCGGGGGGGTCGTGCCGACGCTCGACCTCGTCCTGCCGGTGGGGATCTCGTTCTTCACCTTTCAGGGGCTCGGTTACGTGCTCGACGTGGCCCGCAAGAACCAGCCGGTGGAACGCCACTTCGGTCACTACACGCTTTACGTCTCATACTTTCCCCAGCTAGTCGCCGGCCCGATCGAGCGTGCCCACAACCTGCTGCCGCAGCTCAAGGCCAAGCATGGCTTCGAGGCGGAGCGGGTTTGGAGCGGCCTTCGCCTGATGCTGTGGGGCTTCGTCAAGAAGGCAGGCATCGCCGACAACCTGTCGGGACCGGTGAACGCCATCTATGCCGATCCTTCGGCCCATACGGGCTTGGCGCTGATCATCGCAACCGTGTTCTTCGGTTTTCAGATCTACTGCGACTTCTCCGGCTATACCGATATCGCCCGAGGCATCGCCCGTATGATGGGCATCGAATTGATGCGCAACTTCGACCGTCCCTACGGCGCCGCGTCGATCGTCGAGTTCTGGCGGCGCTGGCACATTTCGCTGACAACTTGGTTTCGCGATTACGTCTACATTCCGTTGGGCGGAAACCGGGTCGCCCTGCCGATCCATGTCGGCAACATCATGATCGTATTCCTTTTGAGCGGATTATGGCACGGGGCCAACTGGACTTTCGTGGTCTGGGGCGCGCTCCATGGCGGAGCGCTGATCGCGGTCGTGTTGTTCGGCCGCCTGCGCAAGAACGTCGGGTTTCTCGGCGCGCTGCGCCTGCCGGGCTCGATCGCCCTGCCACTCTCGGTCGCGGCCACCTTTGCGTTCGTGTCATTCTGCTGGATATTTTTCCGTGCCAAGACCATCGACGACGCGTTCTATGTCGCAGGCAACCTGACGACCGGGCTCGCCAGCCAGCTGTTCGATGGTGCGTACTGGTCCCAGATGATCGCGACGATGCGGCTGGACACGGCGGAGTTCGCTACCGCCTCGGCGCTGGTGGTCGGGGTTTTGATCCTGCACCAGCGCAAGATCGCCGCCGACGTCGTCGATCGGCTCGCCGGCTGGCATCCGGTGATCCGGTGGGCCGCTTACTACGTGCTGATCTTTCTCATTCTCTTTGCCGGGCAGATAGATGAGCAGGAATTCATCTATTTCCAATTCTGATTTGCGACGGTTCCTTATGGCCGGGCTCGCCTTTGGTGCGGTCGGAGCCATTCTATTCGCGGTCGCCTCGGTTTACTTTGAGGTCCGCGTCCGGCAACGAGACAACTTCTTTATCCACTATTCCCATTTTGCCAAGCCGTCGGTCATGCCGCGAGTGCTGATCGTGGGTGATTCGCGTCCGGCCATCGATCTGCGGCGCGATGTTCTACCCGTGACGATGCACAATTTCAGCCATCCCGGCGAAGGGATGCGGCAATTCCTCCTGAAGATCGAATACGCGCTCGCCACCAAGCCGAGCATCAAATACGTCGTGCTTCAGATCGACGACTACGTTCTCGGCGAGTATCGCGCATTCAACGCTCGCTATGGCGCATATCTGAGCTTTGCGGACATCGCTCTGATCCAGCGGTTCTTCCCGACAAGCCGTCCACGGATCGTGAGAAACGTCATGGCCTTCGCCGTGCCGCTCCTGTCCCACGAGGAGCGCCAGATCGTGCGGCGCGTGTTTCTGAACGATGTCGCCGCCCTCTTGACCGGGCGTAGCCCAAAGAAGAACGTCCGCCTCGATCGCTGTCTCGACACTGTGTTCTCGGGTGAGAAGAACTGGCAATCGCTAGAACCGGAAAAAAAGGTCAAGCAAGTCGAGCGACGCGCGCTCAACCAGTATTACGGTAAGCTCGTCACCGATCCACTGCGCCGGTCGCTGCAAGAGATCTTCGCCATCGCGCGGCGTCACAACGTGCGTGTCGTTGGCGTTCGCTTTCCAGTGG
>DATLAW010000103.1:0-25208 GCA_035527255.1 Thermohalobaculum sp.
TTGCATTGCGCGCCGAATGTCTCTTTAGGGTCGTGGCTGTGTGGAAACTCCTGACCCTTCTCGAAGATGCCCGAAAATACCGAGATATTGCGTTCTCTGATCGAGTTGAGCTACGAAATCCGTTCCAAGCTCCATTGAGCGACGCAATTTTGACGAAAATTTAGAGTTTTCACACAGCCAGGGTCAGGACCGGACATCTGAGCGATTCAGTCAGATGTCCGCTTCGTCCCGCTCTGCGGTCATCAGGTATGTTTTGATCAATGACCGATCTTACGGAATGCTCGTCCATAGCGCTGTTGGCTTCCATCAGTTTCGCGCGGACTATCTATTGTTCCCAATTTCCGGATTGATGCCGTTCTGCGGCTCCGTCCGGGCGCAGGGCAATGCTTGTGAACTACTCGCAAAAAGCGAGGTCCCGGGTCACACCCGGGACGGCATCGTTCCAGTGGGCCGGCTCCGATCAAAGCAAAGCCGTATCAGGTGGTCGGCGATCGACCCAATGCACGCCTCGTTAACCATAAATCGTGCACGAATCGATCTCATATATATTTCAATGGGTTAGGTATGTGCTCAACCTTGAGCACATACCGCCGCTGGTCAAATACCCTGCAAAACACACCACCGCCGCAGCCAATTCCTATTCAGCCGCCTGCGGCACCGCCGTGTCGCCCGACCGGAACCTCGCCAACAGAGCCGCCCGCTCCTCGGCCACCCGCTCGGCATTCGCCAGCTTCACATGGCCAAAGCCGCGCACCTGCAGCGGCAGGCGGGCAAGCTCAGTCGCGGTTGGCGCATTGGCAGTACTCAGATCGCCGATGATTTCCGCGATCAGTGCCTCATAGTCGCGGATCATCTGGCGCTCCATGCGACGCTCATGGCTTCGCCCGAAGGGATCGAACGGTGTCCCGCGCAGGAACTTGAACCGCGCCAGAATGCCGAAAGCACGTGCCATCCAGGGCCCGAACTCGGACTTTACCGGACGGCCGTCATTGTCCTTGCGCCCCATGATCGGCGGCGCCAGGTGGAAGGTGACCCGACCGACATGATCGAACGCCTCGCCCAGCGCAGCTGACAGCGTCTCGGTGTGCAGGCGAGCGACCTCGTATTCGTCCTTGTAGGATAGCAGTTTGAAATACCCCTCGGCCACCGCCTCGGCAAAGCCCGAGATACCCCGCGCCGCCTCGGCCGCCTGAGCCCGATCCACAAACCGGCGGTAACGCCGGGCGTAGCGGCGGCTTTGATAGCCGGTAAGATGGTTCGCGCGACGCTCGATTCTCTCGGCCAGCGTCTCCTCGGCCAGATCCGGCGACGCGACGGCGGCGCGCGCGTCCAGCGGGTGCGAGATCGCCCAGCGGCCGATCTCGAAGGCATCGAGGTTGCCCTTGACCCCGGCGCCATTCAGCTCGATCGCCTTGCGGATCGCAGCACCAGATATCGGCACCATGCCCGACTGCCAGGCCGCACCCAGCAACAGCACGTTGGAATAGATCGCGTCCCCCAACAGGTTCTCGGCCAGCGCAGTCGCATCGATCATCGCCAGCGCTTCCGCACCGACCCGGCGCTCCAGCGCCAGCTTCAGTGCGGTGGATGGCAGGCGGAATTCGGTGTTGTGAGTAAACTCGCCGGTGATGATCTCGTGGGTATTGCACAGCACCCGCGCCCGGCCCCGCTCCATCGCTCCCAACGTCTTCGGCGCGGCGGTGACCACCAGGTCGCCACCAATCACCGCGTCGGCCTCGCCAGCCGCGATGCGGATCGCTGTAATATCCGATGGCTTCGGCGCGACCCGGCAATGGATCGAGACGGCGCCACCCTTCTGCGCCAGCCCGGCCATCTGCATCTCGCTGGCGCCCTTGCCTTCCAGATGCGCCGCCATGGTCAGCAGCGCCCCGACAGTCACCACCCCGGTGCCACCAACCCCGGTGATCAGGATATTCCAGCTCCGCTCCAACGCCGGCACGGTCGGCTCCGGTAGCGTCGGCAGGGTGAAATCGGCGGCGGAACGGGCCTTCGGAACCGCGCCCGCGACGGTGACGAAGCTCGGGCAAAAACCCTTGAGGCACGAGAAATCCTTGTTGCAGGCCGACTGATCGATCTGGCGCTTGCGGCCCAGCGGGGTCTCCAGCGGCAGGATGGCGACACAGTTCGACTGCACGCCGCAATCGCCGCATCCCTCGCAAACACTGGGGTTGATGAAGACCCGCCGGTTGGGATCCGGAAACGTGCCACGCTTGCGTCGGCGGCGTTTTTCGGCGGCACAGGTCTGGATGTACAAGATCGCAGTGACGCCCTCCTCCTTCTCCAACTCGCGCTCGACGGCGATCAGGTTGTCACGCTCATGGACCGGTATCTCGGCGGGCAGTTGCGGGAACTCCTCCTTCTTGTCGACCACGGCGACGACCCGCTTGACCCCCACGGCCAGCAACTCGCGGGCAATCCGGTCCGGCCCCAACCCGCCATCATGGCTTTGCCCCCCGGTCATCGCAACGGCGTCATTGTACAGGATCTTGAACGTGATGTTGGTCCCAGCCCCGACGGCTGCACGGATCGCCATGATGCCGGAGTGGTTATAGGTGCCGTCGCCCATATTCTGGAACACATGGCTACGGGTCGAGAACGGCGCCTCGCCGATCCAATTCGCGCCCTCGCCACCCATATGGGTGAACCCGAGGGTCTCACGGTCCATCCACTGCACCATGTAGTGGCACCCGATACCGGCATAGGCGCGCGCACCCTCGGGCAAACGGGTCGAGGTATTGTGCGGGCAGCCGGCGCAGAACCACGGCTGGCGCTCGGCCAGCTCAGGCGCATTGCCGGATTCCGCGAGCTGACTAAGCCGTTCGATCCCAGTGACCATTGGCGGGTGACTGACGCCCTCGCCAACCAGCACGCGGCCCAGGCTTTGGGCAATCACCACCGGGCCGAGGTCGAGCTTGACCGAGAACAGAACCTTGCCTGCCTCATCCTTCCAGCCGACCACCCGCGGATGGTTTGGGGTACCGAACAGCACCTCCTTGATCTGGATCTCGATCACCGGGCGCTTTTCCTCGACGACAATGATTAGATCCAGCCCCTCGGCCCACTCCCGCAAATGTTGGGTCTCCAATGGCCAGACCATTCCAATCTTGTAGGTCGTCAGGCCAATTTCGCGGGCAACCGCCTCATCGATCCCCAGCAGATCCAGCGCATGCACCATGTCGAGCCAGCTTTTGCCCGACGACACGATGCCGATCCGCGCACCTGGTACCCCATGGACCCGGCGATCGAGGTTGTTGGCGCGGGCAAAGGCCTGCGCGGCAAAGCGCTTGTCGTCGTGCAGCCGCGCTTCCTGCAGCTGCGGCGTGTCTTGCAAACGAATGTTCAGGCCGTCCGGAGGCAGAACAAAATCCGACGGCTTGATGATGTTCAACCGATACGGATTGCCATCCACCACAGCCGTCGCCTCAACTGTGTCCTTCATCGATTTGACGCCGACCCACAATCCGGAAAATCGACTCAGTGCCCAGCCATAGAGCATGTAATCCATCAGCTCCTGCACTCCAGCAGGCGACAGGATCGGCAGCATGGCGTCCATCAAAGCCATTTCGGACTGGTGGCAGGTGGTCGAGCTTTCGCAGGTATGATCGTCGCCCATTGCAACCACCACACCGCCATTCTTCGACGAACCGGCGAAATTGGAATGACGGAATACGTCGCCAGTGCGGTCGACGCCCGGCCCCTTGCCATACCACAAGCCGAAGACACCCTGATGCTTGCCCTCGCCCCTAAGTTCGGCCTGTTGGGTACCCCAAAGGGCGGTGGCCGCCAGATCCTCGTTCAGTCCGGGATGAAATTTGACCTGGGCCTCGGTCAGATATTTGCCAGCGGCGTGGAACACCCCATCGACAGCGCCCAACGGCGAGCCTCGATATCCGGTGACGTAGCCTGCGGTATCCAGCCCGGCGGCCGCATCACGTGCGCGTTGCATCAGGGTCGCGCGTACCAGTGCCTGGGTGCCAGACAATAATACCGGCGAGCGGTCCAGGTCGTAACGGTCCGACAGACGGACGTCGCGCAGATCCATTTGTGGTCTCCTCGGGGAATCGGGTTCCCTGAATTATAGGTAAGCTATTGTGACCTTTATGGCAAGCATTTGAGTCGTCAAAGCGAGCGTACCAGATGCCCGCCATCGACCGGAAGCGTTACTCCGGTAATATAGGCGCCCTGGTCCGATAAAAGTAGCTCAAGCGGCCCGTCCAGATCCTCATAGCGGCCGAATCGGCGCATCGGGATGCTCTTGCGCAACGTGTCGCCTTCCGCACTGTCCAGGACTTCGTCATTCATCTCAGTCGGGAAATATCCAGGCGCGATAGCATTGACCCGGATACCATGGCGCGCCCATTCCAGCGCCAGGCTGCGGGTCAGATGCACGACCGCCGCTTTCGAGGCAGAATAGGCGGCAAGTCCGGCTCCGGTGCCAATTCCCAGGATCGAGGCGGTGTTGACGATCGCCCCACCACCCTGCCCAGCCATTACTCTCGCCGCTACCTGTGCGACCCTAAACACTCCGGACAGGTTCGTATCGATGACCCAGTTCCAATCCGCTTCAGACATCTCGATCGCACGCCCGCCCCAACTGACACCAGCGTTATTCACCAGCCCATCCAGCCCACCCATCACGGTCGCGGCCTCGGTTACGCCGCGCTCGACCGATGTCGGATCGGATACATCGATGGCGACCGGCGTGATCCGCCCCTCCGATGCTGTGGCGAGCGCCTCAAGTGCCGCGAGCCGCCGTGCCGCGGCAACAACACGTGCGCCCCGCGCAGCCAGCATTTTCGCCATATGAGCCCCCAAGCCGCTGGAAGCCCCGGTCACTAGAATGCGCTGATCAGATAATTTCACTGTTCATCCTCCTATTTTGCGGCGCGGCAAGACTGAATTTTTCCATATCGGTTCGATACTTATCAACGTTTGAGGCGGGCGGAAATGGCAACCCTCAGTACCACAAAAGAAAATATTTCATAAAACACGCAATAGATTTCCCGCACTCGCGTGTTCTCCCATCAGTAACAAACTCCGAGTTGCGTAAAAAAGGGGAGCCGTCGTGAACGAGTTAACGCGTATTGAATCAAATGGGATGGACAGCGCAGTTCGCCAGATTGGCGACGGCTGGAGCATGCTGATCGTTTGGGCTGCCCTCCAAGGGACGACCCGCTTTGACGTTTTTCAGAACCGTTTGGGCGTTGCCCGCAACATCCTCTCGAACCGCCTTTCCAGGCTGGTCGATGAGGGT
This sequence comes from Thermohalobaculum sp., assembly GCA_035527255.1. Taxonomy (GTDB): domain Bacteria; phylum Pseudomonadota; class Alphaproteobacteria; order Rhodobacterales; family Rhodobacteraceae; genus Thermohalobaculum. Next base: position 5,276 of record DATLAW010000103.1, read on the forward strand.
ATCCTGGTCAAACGCCCGGTTTCTTCAGGGGCTCGGCGTCTGGAATACCGCGTTACTGGAAAGGGCGAGGCATTGCGTCCGGCATTGGAGCTGATCAAAGGCTGGGGCGAGGGCACGGCGATCAAAAGTGTGCAGAACAATAGTGTGTCGGCTCAAGATTCCGCAACAAACAGCATGCGGCACTGAGCATTCAACGATACCGGGCCAGAACTGCCCCCGCCGTATCGAGCGAGATCGCCTGCGCGCTAAGTTGGCGCGCAGCGCGGTCGCAATCTGGTTTGCTCTCGGGATAACCATCCGCACACCGCACGGACATCCGAAGCGTTAATTTCTGCTCCGCGACCTCTACTTTGTACGCGGCGAAGGTTCCACTGCGCTGTGTCACGGCCAGACCGTCGAGAACCTCCGGACAGGCGACCCCCTGTCCGCGAAGGGCAATTGCCAGTGCCTTATTGGGTGACGGCGCCAAGCACAGTTTCCAAATTACGTCGAGTTGCACGGCTGGAAACAACCGCATCACCGTGCGGAACCTCTCCGGCAACGAGAGATAGCCGTTTCGTACACCGGTTGGGTGCCAGAATTCATAGGAGGCCAGGAACCCATTGGCGCTGATCCGTCCTCTGTCATCTCGCGGCGCATTTACGAAATCGACGCCTGGCTCGGGCAAGTTCAGCCCGGGCCGCACGAAATTGATTATGCGGGACGCCGCCATTTCGAGGTTGCCTGCGGCGTCAAAGGGGATGATCGCGACCTCCGCACCATAGGGCAAGGGGGCCATCCGCATCAGTACGGTACGGCCATCCATATCAAGCACCGCCTCGGCGATATCACCAATGCGGTCAGCGGAAAACTTTTGCGTGCCGCCGCTTGCGTCGAAAAAAGAACCTTTGAATCCTTCGGAATCCGGTTTGATGTCGATCGAAGCGCCAGTGGCATCCTCGACGCCGTAATAGTGGCCAGAAAGGTCTTCGGCGACTGCGGGAATGCAGACGCCAGTTAAGGCAACCAGCGCAACCAATAACCTTGCTGCGGCGAATCTAAGATGCATTTGTCGCATTCCTCTGCACAGTTCCGATCTTCACACTATACTCATACCAAACTGCGGCGGCATGGGCAGGAAAAATGACCGCATGATAAGCAAGGAGTAGCAACAATGGATTGGGATAAACTGCGGGTTTTCCATGCGGTCGCCGATGCCGGCAGCCTAACCCACGCAGGCGAGCAACTGAACTTGAGCCAATCGGCGATCAGCCGGCAAATTCGCGGCCTGGAAGAACAGCTCCAATCGACGCTGTTCCATCGCCATGCGCGGGGTTTGCTGCTGACCGAGCAAGGTGAGCTGCTTTATGAAGCGACCTTGGCGATGAGCAAACGGTTGAACGCTGCCGCCGCGCGGATCCGCGACGCAAAAGACGAGGTTCACGGTGACCTGCGGGTCACCGCCACCGCAGGCTTCGGCACGTTGTGGCTGGCGCCGCGCCTGCACCGATTGTTTGCGGCGCATCCCGATTTGTCGGTCAACCTGATCCTGACCGAGGCGATCCTCGACCTGCCGATGCGCGATGCCGATGTCGCTATCCGCATGTCGAGCCCTCAACAGGCCGACCTGATCCGGAGGCCGTTGATGGACGTGACCATGCGTCTATACGCGTCGACGGAATATATTAAGCAAACCGGAATGCCGCGCACCCTGGATGACCTGGCAAATCGGCGGGTCGTTTCTTTCAGTCCGACGGCGCCGCAACCGAACGAGGCCTCGGAATGGCTGAAGAGCCGCATCCATCCTCAGCGCCGCACGCATTTGATGATCAACAGCTATTTCGGTGTGTTGAAAGCCGCGATCAACGGGCTGGGAGTGGCTACGCTGCCGGATTACATCACCCGCGATTATCCCGAGTTGGTCAATGTAATGCCTGAGGAGTGCAGTCCTCCGATCCCAGTCTATTTTGTATACCCTGAGGAACTTCGCCGGTCGCAGCGCGTGCTCGCATTTCGCGATTTCATGGTAAATGAAGTCGATATTTTCAATACAGAGCAAAGGGTTAAGGATAGGGTTGCATCCAGTGCATAGCTGCTTTTCACTCCTGCGGCAGACCAACGACTTGCGAAACCTCTACCTTAGAACTACTTTATTTTTTGAGACGCCGCTTCAGAGTGGCGTTTCATGTTGTGATACCTCCCTGTTGAACTAGGCCGGGCCGTTTGGCCCGGCACTTTTTCATCAGCCAGCAAGTTCTCCGCGCCCTTAGCGCCAGACGCGATCCCCAAATTCGGCCTCGAGACCATCATAAAGATGTGCAACCTCGGCGCCATAACCATTGAAGCGTAGGGTCGGCGCCGTCATGTCGGTACCAAGTACGCGCTCGTTCGCCTGGCTCCAACGCGGGTGGCCGACCGCTGGGTTCACATTGGCCCAGAAGCCATACTCGCTGACCGCCAGTTCTTCCCAGAAGCTGACCGGGCGTTCGTCGGTGAAGGTGATGCGCTTGATCGATTTGATCGATTTGAAGCCATACTTCCACGGCAAGTGCAGGCGCATCGGCGCACCGAACTGCTGCGGTAGCACTTTGCCATATGCTCCAACCACCAGCAGGGCCAGGTCATTCGACGCTTCGGCCATGGTCAGGCCCTCGACATAGGGCCATGGGTACCAACTTTGGCGCTGGCCACGCGCGACCATCGGGTCGTGGAATGTCTCAAAGCGTACATACTTCGCGCCGGAAAGTGGTTGCGCCATCGCGATCAACCGGTGCAGGGGAAAGCCGATCCACGGCACTACCATAGACCAAGCTTCAACACAGCGATGGCGGTATATCCGCTCCTCCAGGTCGACCTTCTTGAGCAAATCGTCGATGCCGATCTCGAAAGGCTTCTCGACCATTCCGTCGACCACGAAGGCCCAACCCTCGGTGTCCAGCGCCATCGAAGCTTCGGAGATTTGCTTGTGTGAACCGAACTCATAGAAATTATTGTAGGTCGAGTTGATTACCTCATCAGTCACCGCGCGTTCCGCGTCTGCGAATTTGGCGTTCAACGCCGGCATCGGTGACATCACCGTACCGGGGCCGCCAGCGCGCACCGCAGCCGCTGCAGGCGCTGGCTCCATGTCGACACGTCCGCTGACCACGGCGGCAACCGCCCCGGCGGCCGCTAATCCACCCCCCGCCGCAAGCACGCGGCGGCGATTCCAGAACACAGACTCAGGCGTAACCTTGTTTTCGCTGATCAGCCAACGCGGCTTGCGGATCGGATTCATCGGCGCTCCTTTAGTGTTCGGTCGATCTCAGTTGTCGGTAAAATAGCGATTTTCCGCCAGATTACCAATCCACACCAGATCACGAGCGCGCTATGAGCCTGAAACATTCGGCTCAGTCCTGATGGAATTCGTCCTCGGAATACCCTTGCAGATGCAACAGGGCGGTCAGATCGGAGTGCCGGATCACGGCGTTCGCCTTGCCTTCCAGCGCTGGCTTTGCGTAATAAGCAACACCAAGACCGGCGGCTTCGACCATGGATATGTCGTTGGCGCCATCGCCGACTGCCAAGGCCATATCAGGTCCGATCCCGAGATTTGCGGCGATCTCGGTCAATGCTTGCAGCTTTGCGGCTCGGCCCAGGATCGGCTCGGCTACCTTGCCGCTAAGCGACCCGTTTTCGAATAGGAGACGGTTGGCGCGATGTTCGGCGAATCCAGCCGCCGCCGCGATGCGCTCGGTGAAATAGGTAAACCCGCCTGAGACGAGGGCCGTATGGGCCCCGTTGGCGGCCATCGTTCGCACCAGAACCCGTGCGCCCGGGTTGAGGCTGATACGCTCAGCAAAGACCTGCGCCAAGGCACTTCCTGGCAACCCTTTGACCAGCTCGAGGCGAGCGCCCAGCGCGCCCTCAAAGTCGAGCTCGCCTGCCATCGCCCGCTCGGTGATGTCAGCGACCTGCGCCTTTACCCCGGCAAAATCGGCAATCTCATCGATGCATTCGACCGGAATCACGGTGGAATCCATGTCGGCGATCAGTATCCGTTTGCGCCGCTGCTGCGCCGGGACCGCGTTGATGTCGATACCGGGATATGCCGCCCGCAAGGCGCCCAGAACCGGATGCTCGTCACAGGCAATCTCGGCTGCGGCGGCCCCAAGCCAACGAGGCTCCGCGCTCTGCCGCAGATTGCGCGCGATGGCTGCAATGTCGCTCAAAGACAGCCCCCGCGTGGCGGGCGCCGTCAGAACCAGCACCCACCTCATCGCCGCTTCAGCCGACGGCTTGATTGCGATGTGGCGGTGTCACCGTTTCCAGCTCCTCACTCAGCAGGAAGGCCAGTTCCAGCGCCTGACTGGCATTCAGCCGTGGGTCGCAGGCAGTATGGTAGCGGTCGGATAAATCGGCCGATGTCAGCTGCTGCATGCCGCCGGTACATTCGGTGACATCGGTGCCAGTCATCTCAAAATGCACGCCGCCGGCGTAAGTGCCCTCGGCGGCATGGACTTCGAAGAACTCGCGCACTTCGGCCAACACCCGATCGAAGGGTCTGGTCTTGTAACCTGATTCCGATTTAATGGTGTTGCCGTGCATCGGATCGCACGACCAGACAACCTTCTTGCCAGCCTTTTCAACTGCGCGGATCCAGCCGGGCAGATGATTGGCGACCTTGCCAGCGCCGGTGCGACAGATCAGCGTGATCCGGCCCGCCTCGTTCAGTGGGTTTAGAATGTCGATCAACCGGATCAATTCGTCCGGCGCGAGCGACGGGCCGCATTTGAACCCGAGCGGATTGATTACACCACGGCAGAATTCCACATGCGCACCGTCCAGCTGGCGGGTCCGGTCGCCGATCCAGATAAGGTGGCCCGAGCCCGCCACGGTCTGGCCCGTGGTCGAGTCGACCCGCGCGAACGCTTCCTCATAGGGCAGCAGCAGCGCCTCGTGGCTCGTGTAATATTCGACCGTGCGCAGTTTTGACTCGTTCTCCGGATTCAGACCGCAGGCATCCATGAAGTCGACCGCCGTCGAAATCCGCCCGGCAAGCTCCCGATACTTATCGATCCCCGGTGAGCCCTTGGCGAAATCGAGATTCCACGACAGCACCCGATGCAGATCGGCATAACCGCCCGTCGCGAAAGCGCGCAGCAGGTTCAGGGTCGCCGCCGATTGCATATAGGCTTGGATCATCCGCTCAGGGTCCGGGATGCGCGCTTCGGGCGTAAATTCGAACGCGTTGACGATATCGCCACGGTACGACGGCAACTCGACACCGCCCACTATCTCAGTCGGTGCCGAGCGTGGTTTGGCGAATTGGCCGGCCACGCGACCGATCTTCACCACCGGCACCCGCGCGGCGAAGGTCAAAACCACGGCCATCTGCAACATCACCCGGAAAGTGTCGCGAATGTTGTCGGCGCCGAATCCGGCGAAGCTCTCGGCGCAGTCGCCGCCCTGTAGCAGAAATGCGCGCCGCTCGGCCACCTCGGCAAGCTCCGCCTTCAGCCGCCGCGCTTCGCCAGCAAAAACCAGCGGCGGATAGGTGGCGAGCTTTGCCGTCACCGCATCCAGCTTCGCCGCGTCTGTATAGACCGGCATTTGCTGCGCTTCATGGTTTCGCCAACTGCTCTTGGTCCAGCTCCGGGTCATGTTACGCCCTCTCCGATCGAATTCACGCCGCCCCTATAGCGCGGCAGGTTACGGCTGACCAGACCCACGAATTGGTCAAGAGACGATGATTCGCTCCTAACCGCACGGGAATTCTCAATGTTTACAGTAACGCTTGACGATTGCCCAAAAGCGGCGTCAATGTCGTTTTCAGGCATGTCGTCAAAACCGAAATCGACGATTGCCAGTGTACTCCAGAGGCAATCAGCGCGCCCATGACCCAATCTGCCCCCGAAACAGCGCCGAAAACCCACGAGTTTGTTTTTCTGCTGTGCGACATGTTCTCGATGATGCCGTTCGTGGCCGCACTGGAGCCGCTCCGCCAGGCGAACCGGATGGCGCGGGCGCCGCTTTATAGCTGGCGCTTGGTCTCGGTTGACGGCGAGCCGGTCGCGGCTTCGAATGGAATTAAAGTCAACGTCGACGGCGGGTTGGAGGATGTTGCGCGCGAGGGCAGCATTGCCGTTTGCACGGGCTTTGGGTTGGAACGGGCCTCGTCAAAGCCGGTGCTGACCTGGCTGCGCAAACAAGCGCGCCGCGGTGTTTCCGTTGGCGCGCTCTGCACCGGCAGTTACGTCCTCGCCAAGGCCGGCCTCCTGGACGGCAAGCGCTGCACCATCCATTGGGAAAACCATGCTTCCTTCATCGAGGACTTTCCCGAGGTGAAGCTATTGAACCTGCTCTACTGCGTCGATGACGGAATTTTTTCCTGTGCCGGTGGCACCTCGGCGGCCGACATGATGCTGCATATGATTACCGAGGAGCACGGCGCGGACCTGGGATCGCTGGTTGCCGATACGATTGTTCACACGCCGTTGCGCAGTGACACCGACGAGCAGCGTTTGTCAGTTCCGGCGCGGATCGGGGTGCGTCATCCAAAGCTGGTTTCGATCATTCAGAAGATGGAACGCTCGACCGAGGAGCCGATCAGCCCATCGGAATTGGCTAAGGCCGTCAACATGTCGACCCGCCAGCTAGAACGTCTGTTCCGGCGCTACCTGAACCGTAGCCCGAAGCGGTACTACATGGAGTTGCGGCTGGACAAGGCGCGGAACCTGCTGCTGCAAACCGACATGTCGGTGATCAATGTGGCGCTGGCCTGCGGTTTCACCTCGCCGTCACATTTCTCGAAATGCTACCGCTCGCATTTCAACCGCACCCCATATCGAGAGCGCGGATCGCCAACCAATACCGGAACCGAACGCACAACTCGGTCCGAGCCGGAGGTTGGCGGCAAGCCTGATAGCAGCAAGATCGCGCGCGGCAAGCTGGCGCGGGGCGCGTGAAGCTTCGGGCGCCCAGCCGTGCCGCGTACCGGGTCTTTCGGTCGATCACCACGCGCTGGTCCGATAACGACATCTACGGCCACATCAACAATGTCAAATACTACGCCTTTTTCGACACGATAGTGAACGGACATCTGATCGAGCGCGGAGTGCTGGATATCCAGGATGGCCTGACGGTCGGTTTGGTTGTCGAAACCAAATGCAACTATTTCGTGCCGCTGGCATTTCCGGACCGGCTGGAAGGCGGGTTGCGGGTTGATCGTATCGGCACATCATCAGTGCAATATGGTGTCGCGATCTTCCGCGAGCGGGCTGAGACTGCCGCCGCTGCAGGGCATTTCATCCATGTATATGTCGACCGCGAAACCCGGCGGCCCGCGCCGTTGCCCGATAAGTTGCGAGCAGAGCTAGAGGCGTTGGTTTCACCCGAATAGCTGATTAATTACTGGTCGCGGCGGATACTGGCAGGTGTGCGCCCGATATGGCGCTTGAAGGCACGACCGAATGCGGCCTCCGAGCGGTAACCGCTGCGCTCGCGACCTCGATGATCGGCGCAGACGTCTCGGCCAGCATCTGGCGCGCCTTCAGCATGCGCCATTGGGTGAGGTAATCGAGCGGCGTCTGGTCCATCACCCGGCGGAACCTTTCGGCGAAGGCCGAGCGCGATTGCCCGGCTTCGCGCGCCATGCGGTCTAGGGTCCAGTCCGCCGCCGGATCGCAGTGGATCGCCTGAAGCACGCGGCTGATATTGGGGTCCGTGAAGCCCGCCGATACCGGATGATCCTTGCCCTCGTCGAGCAGGAAGGCCCGGATCGCCTGGGCGCAGATCGTCTCGGACAGTTTCAGCGCAATCAAGTCGGCACCAAGCCCGGAGCGGCCGACCTCGGACCCGATCACCTTGAGGGTCTGGTCGAGCCAATGGTGCGCCGCGTCGCCATAATTGGGAACATGGATGCAGGGCGGCAGCGCCGCGAGCAGCGGGTGCGTCACCTCGCGATCAAAGGCAAAGTGACCGCAGATCAGTTCGGTGGCGTGACCGCCGTCCTCGGCGCCGTAGACCAGCGCGTCCTGGCCAGAGAAGCCGGAGCTTTCGAGCACATGATCCAACGTCGCGGCACCGACATCGCGTGGCTCGCCGATTACATGGCGGGCACCGTGCGGGATAATCACCAGGTCGCCCTGGTCGAGCAACACCGGCTCGGTCGTGCCCTCGACATGGACCCAGCATCGGCCGCGGTGGGCGTAATGGAACCGGGCGACATTCTCGAACGGTGGCACCTCGATCCCCCAGGGGGCGGTGAAGGCGGTGCGAAAATACAGGGTGCCGCGCAGTTTCATCACCGCCAGGATGTCGCTCAACAGATCCATCTATCTCTCATCGCTCGCTTCAACCTGTGCAAATCTATGTAGCGCGCATTGGCGTCAAATTCATGGTTGGTTGGATGATCTGCATAGAAATACGGATTTTCAGCGAGTTGGGACCGATCGAGCGGCGCGATTTGGGGGATGCGGTCAATCGCTTCAGATTCGACGTGCTGGCAATATTTGGTAAAGCGGTTGTCGCGGCGGGCAATCTCGCTATTCTGATCGCCCGCTTCAATTCCACGGCTGCCAGGATCTTTTCATGACCGATCGCCCGAACCACTTCGACCCGGCGGCCATTGCTGCGGAGACCATCGCTTTCAATGCGGCGCTCGAGGCGCAGCTTGCCGGCGTGCAGCCGGTGCATGCCGTGCCGCCAGAGTTGACCCGGAAAGCACGCGCCGAGGGGCGTGGCGTGTTTCCCGAAGCCGGGCCACGAGAGGGTTCAGAGTGGGTCACCATTCCGGGCGCGCTCGGTGGGCCGGCGCGGGTGCGGCTATCGCTGCCAGATGTTGAGCCGCGTGGCACTTATCTCCATATTCACGGCGGCGGCTGGACCATCGGTACGCCAGATCTCTACGACGCCCACAACCAGCGCATTGCCGAGGCGACCGGGTGCCGGGTGGCTTCCGTCCAGTATCGGCTGGCGCCGGAGCATCCCTGGCCAGCTTGTGCCGAGGATTGCGAGGCAGCGGCGTTGTGGGCTCTGGAGGAATTTGACGACCCGCTGCTGATCGGCGGCGAATCCGCCGGTGGGCATCTAAGCGTGGTGACCCTGCTGCGGTTGCGCGAGCGTGGCCGGGCCGGGCAGGTCGCCGGGATGGTGCTGAACTACGGCGTCTACGATCTGCGGCTGACGCCTTCAATGGCGAATTGGGGCGAACGCTATCTTGTGCTGTCAACCCCGGTGGTGGATTGGTTCTGCGGCAATCTGCTGCCGTTTGACGCCAAATCCCGAGTCGACCGTGGCGACCCGGCAGTATCGCCACTGATGGCCGATCTCGCTGGGTTGGTGCCAGCGCTGTTCCAGATCGGTACCTGCGATCCGCTGGTCGATGACACCCTGTTCATGTCACAGCGCTGGCAAGCAGCGTGCAACCGGGCGGAGTTGGCAATCTACCCTGGCGGCGTTCATGCCTTTGATATGTTCGACCTGGCGATTTCCCATGCAAGCCGAGACCGACAAGACGCATTTGTGAATGAATGTTTGCAGGAATGGTACGCGACAACTGACCAGATTGAGCCTTCAACGCGATAGCATGAGCGTCAAAAAAAGCCATTTCGGCGGCGCTGCGACCTAACGCGCGGCGAATACGTGGAAAACGTTCCAGAAAGTACTTGGAGATGCCACGTCACCCGACTACATAGTGAGTGAGACTCGGCCAATGGTTGAGACCACCCAACAGATGTAAACAAGTAGGAGGCGGTCGTGTTCCGCGACACCGAAGGGATAGCATTCGTCAACGACCAAGGGGAACGAGCTCGGAAGCTTTTTTCGGCCGTGGTCTTGGCAGCGCTCGATGATGCGATCAGAGACGAAAAAGTTAACGGCACCGGGGCCGAGGCGCTGGCCCGGTGGGCGCGCTCGCGTGACGGGCGCGAGGTTCTGAACTGTGCCGGAATTGATCCGAACGACCGGGCTGTCGATGGTATGATCGCATTCGTGCGCCGCGGCGTACGGGTCTCCTCGGCACTACGGCGCGGTGACGACCAGAGCAATATTGCGGCCTGACCAGCGGCTTGGCTTTAACGGTCAACAGCTTTTGGATCGGAGCGCTCCGGCGCGGTGCCTGTTAGCCAAACATCATCCACGCCTGCAGGAAGACAGCGGCGATTCCGACGGGAATCGCCGTTCGTTCATACCCTCGGAATAACAGCAGGAATACGGCAATTCCGCCAAGCGCCAGCGGCCAGAAAATAATGGCGAACTGGCCAAGCATCTCGCTGGCGGAATCATTGAACTCGAAGAATGGTTCGCCGGAATTATCATCCGGTATTTTTTTAAAGTCCGCCATTCCACACTCCACGACAAAATGCGGCATCTATGGCCAGGTGGCGCGCAGCCATATTGTCCCTGAACGCCACGTTCGGCAACCAGGCAGAGAATGAAGCGGTATAGGGTCATTTACCCATGCCCAATCCACGGGGGGCCCAATCCACGGGGGGTGCCAGGTAAGCGTAGGTGCTCCCGCAGCGCCGGAATGAAGAGAGTTCTGAAGTTCTTTCGATGCCACAAAAATAGCAACGGGCAATGACATCCGTCGTTAGTCGACCTGAACTTTCTCCGAAACACCGCCTTTAGTCACAGTTATGGTCTTTCCCTTCTTTTCAATCGGCTCGACCCGATCATTAAGATCATCATCGGTAATTGATTTTAGATTGACATCAATCGGCTCTTTGTCGCTCCGCAGTGTCAGTGAAAGGCGCCCCATCTGCTGGGCGACGCTGAGCTTTTGTGCATCGCTGGGGATCACTGAGACCGTTACAGTCCGCCCTACCTTGGGTCCGCTAACTCCGCCCTCGACCGTCTGATCGATCGCGAGCACACTGACTTTCTGAAGGATTACCTGGCTGGTCATCCCGCCGTCGATGCTGTGGGTCAGAAGGATATCGACACGATCACCCGCGCCGACAAAACCGCTGACGCCGCCGACCGTGTCGATGGAGAAAGATACGGCGCGCATGCCAGCTTCCAATCTGATGCCACCGGTGTCCGAGAGCTTGCCCGCAAGAATGAGTTCGCCGGGCTCGAATGATCGCGAGACATAGAACTGCCGATCACCCAGATCACCGAACAGTTCTGTCGGCGAGTGATAGGCGCCTTGGGGAACCACTTCGCGCGGCCAATTGACAAATTTCAGATGCTTGGCCTCGAGTGCAACGCCAGGCGCCAATGCCTCGGCGGCGGCGAGCACGGTGACGAATTCAGAAATCACCGGACCAGCTGCCTGCTGTTTCTGAAATTCAGAGACATAATAAACACCGCCACCCGCGAGCGCGATGCCAAAGCCCATAACGAGATATGCTAAAATCCTCATGCTTTACTCCAGAATAAAATATGCCGAAATCTTCATGCCTTACTTTAGCCATAATTGGGATTCGGTGCAACAAAATAGATTTTTCGGCGGGCAGCAGGTCCGATCTTGGCTCGATCAGCCAAACAATCCGGAGTGCCATGCTTGGAAAAATGCGGTCAGGATCCCCACTGGAATGGTTGCCCGAGCGTATCCCGCGAATATAGCCGCGAACATAACAACCGCGCCGGCGATTAGTGGCCAGAACGAGACAAAAAATGGTTGTGAGAATATCGACCCTATGTCCTCGGGGCTGAGCAGATCCACTTTCCTACCTCCGAATTTCTCTCTCTCGTTTCTCAACCAGGCTGCGCCGCACAGAATTCCGCGCCGCCGCTCGACTCATTGGGCCATGAAACACCGTTCCTGCGCGCGCGCATGGGAGAATGCCGCGAGATTCCGTGTTCGGCAACCACAGATGTACCGAGTGAAGAATACAATCAGGGTGCCGCGTGGGGCCAGGTCGCCGGGGCGGTTGGATGAGGACGACGGTTCGCGAATGGCTGTTCGGGTCAATCCGAGATTGCGGTTGCCGCGCCGTGGTGCGATTGTGTTCAGGCCATGATGAAACGCCATATCCTCGAGATCGATCGGATCTATGTTCCGGTCAAGCGGGCCAAGACATTGGACGGGGCCAAGGTTGAGGTCCTGGCCGAAGACATGCTTGAGCACGGCCAAACCACACCGATCAGTGTCCGGCTGGACAAGAAGGACGGCATCGAACGCTATGTGTTGGTCGAGGGCCTGCACCGGCTGGAGGCGCTGAAGTCTTTGGGCGAGGCGACGGTTACGGGATTTCTAGTGCAGGCGCGGCTGCGGTAGGCGATCAGACCGCGCCACAGTCGCAAAATACTCTGGATAAAAGGGAACGTTTGGGAGGGCCGAATGGCCCGCCCTGTGGGTGCTATCGCCCTATAGAACCGCGCAGCATTTACGGTTACTTGCCGCCGCCCTTGCCACTGCCACCGGAAGAGCCGGTGACACTCGGGTCGCCACGCATTGCGACCTGCGCAAAGATTGTATTCCCGAGTACGTTAGTCGGTAGAAATCCGAAGGGGATCGCGTCGGCCACATCGACCGAGATGTTGACGATCATTGAACTGTTCGGGTCGTAGGTGGCGTCCACCGTATAGGGGTATTCATATAGGCTGAGTTTTCCGGTCGCATAGGCTTCAGCGTCTGCTTTGTTTCCGATAACCCCGGTTGTCATCCGGCGCACAGTATCACGCGCCACATTCTCCATCTCGGCATGGGCGAGATAGAGCGTAGCCGCATCAATGACAGTGACCAGCACCATCATGATCAGCGGAATCCATACAATGAACTCTATTGTCTGAGAGCCCCGCTCATCGCGGAGGAAAGCCGTAATGTTCGGCATTAGGTCAACTCCAGTTACGCACACCCATCAACTAGCATTAATTTCCGGGCGAATCAGTTTCGCCTCAGGTAGATAGTACACCAAAAATTACCACTTTAAGTAGAGGATAATTTTGTTAATGATATTAAACGTTTACCAATCTATTGTTAGTTTCATTTGAGAACCGTTTTAGGCGCGGCCGCAGCCCGCTGATTCCGCCCGACCGTACCTCAAACCGGGCGCAAAGGATTCTCTGGGTGAATCGATTCTCGGCACCAGTGTAGGCGTCATGGAAATTAATGGAGCGGCATCGTTGGCGCGAATCCTGGTAAAATAGTTATTCTTTTCCACAACGGTGCAGGAATGGTCCGGGAATTTTATACCTCCGGTTGAGTTAAGTAAAATTGATTCGTATTAAAGTAGTAATTTCAATAATTTAATGAAATGCCTGGTTTTTAATTAGTACCTTAAGATGAAAAAATAATCTATGCTCAAATGGCCGAGAAATATATTTCTATAGCGAGCAACCACCGCAACGAAACCTAGGGAGACTTTAATGTCCGACGTTCTGCAAACCGCCATCAAGTACCGTGCCCGCCTAAAGTCCGAACTGACCAAGGTCGAGGATTTTCTCCAGATGGCCGAGAATTTTTCACGGGAAATCGATAGCGACGACCGCGTGACGTTCTTCAGTAATGACGCCGACAGCACCACAACACTGAAACAGCCAACCGTCGACCGGCCCCGCTCGGTGCAGTCTGGGACCGCTAGCGCCTGAACAGTCTGAACCAGGTTTTGGGGCGGCACCCTGGCAGCAGCATTGCATTCCTTCGGGAACTGCGATCCTGCAGCCAGGGTGTTGCTGTTTTGTGGGCCGTGGACGGCGGGAGGCGAAGAGGCATGAGTTCCGTTCATTTCACGAACTTCTCGGTGAGCCTTTTGGGTTGCTTGATGGCCGCAGCTTCCGGCGGCAAAACGGGCTGACCCATCTAACTCTTATACACGACTTTCCTGGGAATTAACGGCGCGCCTTTGGGGTGGCCGGCGTGCCCCCATCTTCCACAAGACAGAAATGGTCGGTGCGGCGCTGCACAGCCGGGCGCACATCGTTACCCGACATTGTTCTCAGTTTGCGGAAGGGGCGATCGACTCAGAGAAGGCGCGAAATGTCGACTCATTGGCGCTGTTGCTTGTTTCGGGAGCTACAAGGTAGTCTCAATCTCCACGAATGAAGCTGGGAGCCCACAATTCCATGACCCCTTTCGCGATCGCCGGTATCCAGATGCACGTTGCCGCATTAACCGACAATGTTGCAGGCATGCGCCAGCGGCTCGACGTGCTGATGATGCGGTTTCCGTGGACCCAGATGGTGCTTTTTAGCGAATTGTCGCCCTATGGCCCGCTGCCGCGTTTTGCACAGCCGTTCCCGAACCATGCGCTCGACGAATTCTGCATCGACGCTAGGCGACACCGGATCTGGCTTATCCCAGGATCGATGTTCGAGAAGGCCGAGGATGGCCGCATCTACAACACCTCCGTGGTGATCAATCCGGATGGCCAGATCGTCGCCAAGTACCGCAAGATGTTCCCGTTTCGCCCCTATGAGACTTACGAAGTTTCGGCAGGGACTGAATTCTGCGTCTTCGATGTGCCGGAGGTTGGCCGGTTCGGTCTGTCAATCTGTTACGATATCTGGTTCCCCGAGACGACACGCCACCTGACCAGCCAAGGCGTCGAGGTGCTGCTGCACCCGGTTCTGACCGGCACCACCGACCGCGACGCCGAGTTGTCGATTGCTCGCGCAACGGCGGCGCAGTTCCAGTGCTATGTCGTTGATGTCAACGGGTTGGGGGCAGGGGGCGTTGGGCGCTCCTGCGTCGTTGGACCCTCGGCGCATGTGTTGTACCAGTCGGCCGGTCAGGAAGACATGTTCCCGATCGAGATCGACCTTGATCAGGTGCGGCGCCAGCGCGAGACCGGGATGATGGGGTTGGGCCAGGTCCTGAAAAGTTTTCGCGACCGTTCGGTTGAATTTCCGGTCTACGATCATGCGAGTGGTGCGGACGCCTATCTGCACAGCCTCGGGCCGCTGGAAATGCCGGTACAGGGCTCGCGTGCAGGCGCAAATGCGGTTGAACCGGATGCTAACCCGCCCGTCGCGGCGGATGATTTTGACGCAGGAGGCGCTGAGACCGCGCCATTCGCGGGTCGGATCGCGTCAGTGTGACGGGGTTGCAGACGTAGTTATGTAGTCCGGGTGTGATACCGGAGGAGGGAGGCAGACATGCCCGAGGACCTACCTGCTGGCGGCGATCATTCGGCGACACATTCGATCAGCGACTACTACAGCGCCGTCCAGCTCCGCGCGGATCGGTGGAGCGTACTGCGCAATGCTGTCGGCCAGCTTGCCGATCTTGGCGTCGAGGGCAAGGGCACGGCGAAATTGGCGCGGCAGGCGGAGGAATTGTTCAATCAGCTCAGCCCGATCGAGACCTACTGGGCTTTCCCGGGTCTGGCGGCATTCGACCACATGCGCCGCCAGCTCGATCACAAGAAATGGGATGATCTTGCCTTCACGGTGCGCCGTGTTGTCCGCGCGCTGACCTCCGGCGCCTATCGCCGTCGCGCTATTCCGCTGGCGCGTGGCGAGGCGGATACCGACGATATCGAGGACGAATCGACCCTGCCGGTCGAGGCCCGGGCGCTGGCCAGGCCGTATTTCGAAGTGCTGCTGGTTGATGATCTGGGCGAGCATCAGGAACGCTGGCTGCGCGCCAGCCTGGCAGGGATGCGGCGCACCGAGGACGCGTTTGTCTACGAGCCGGTGGTCGTGCCCAGCCTTGAGGATGCGCTGATTGCGATCCTGTTCAACCACAACATCCAGGCTTTGGTGGTGCGCCCAGGACTGCGGTTGAAGTCGCGCAGCACCCTGTCGATCCTGAAGAAATACCTGAACCGGATCGGTGACGAGGATCTGGATGGGTTGAGCGCCGACGATTACGGCCCCGAGCTTTGCCGCCTGATTTCGCGGGTGCGCCCGGAACTGGATGCCTATCTGATCACCGACCGATCGGTCGAGGATATCGCCGGGCGTGACCTTGGCGGTTGCCGCCGGGTGTTCTACAATCAGGAAGACTTTCTGGAACTGCACCTGAACATCCTGCGCGGCGTAAATCTGCGCTACAAGACGCCGTTCTTTTCGGCGCTAAAGGAGTATTCCAAGCAGCCGACCGGCGTCTTCCATGCCCTGCCGATCAGCCGCGGCAAGTCGATATCACGCTCGCACTGGATCCAGGATATGGGTGTCTTCTATGGACCCAACATCTTCCTGGCCGAGACATCGGCGACCTCCGGTGGGCTCGATAGCCTGCTCGAGCCGCATGGGCCGATCAAGGAAGCGCAGGAGCTGGCAGCGCGGGCATTTGGCGCCAAGCAGACGTTTTTTTCCACCAACGGCACCTCGACCTGCAACAAGATCGTGGTGCAGGCGCTGATCAGGCCGGGCGACATCGTGCTGGTCGACCGCGACTGCCACAAATCGCACCATTACGGCATGGTGCTGGCGGGTGCGCAGGTGGTCTATCTCGATAGCTATCCATTGAGCGAATACTCGATGTACGGCGCCGTGCCGATATCGGAGATCAAGCACCAATTGTTGAAGCTGAAGGCGGCCGGCAAGCTCGACCGGGTGCGGATGCTGCTGCTGACCAACTGCACCTTCGACGGCGTGGTCTACAATGTCGACCGGGTGATGGAGGAATGCCTGGCGATCAAGCGCGACCTGGTGTTCCTGTGGGACGAGGCCTGGTTCGCCTTTGCCCGATTTGGCCCGACCTACCGCCGCCGCACCGCGATGAATGCGGCGAACAAACTGCGCAAGCGGCTACGTACCCCTGAGACCGCCGAGACCTGGGAAAAACAACAAAAGAAGCTGGCCGGTGCCGATGACGCGACGCTGATCAAGACCCGCCTAGTGCCGCCGCCAGACGCGCGGGTTCGGGTCTACTCTACGCAATCGACCCACAAGACGCTGACCGCGCTGCGCCAGGGCTCGATGATCCACGTCAACGATCAGAACTTCAAGGGCGAGGTCGAACAGGCGTTCCATGAAGCGTACATGACCCATACCTCGACCTCGCCGAACTACCAGATCATCGCCTCGCTCGATGTCGGTCGGCGCCAGGTGGAACTGGAAGGATTCGAGTTTGTTCAGCGCCAGTTGGAAGCGGCGATGTCGATGCGCAGGGCGATCTCGACCCACCCGCTGTTGAAGAAATACTTCAAGGTATTGACGGCCGGGGACATGATCCCGGAGCAGTATCGCGAGAGCGGGATGACATCGTATTACGACCCTGAGCAGGGCTGGTCGGATATCTGGGAGTGCTGGGCCTCAGACGAGTTTGTACTCGATGCCAGCCGGGTGACGCTGGCAGTCGGCGGCACCGGCTGGGACGGCGATACCTTCAAGACCCAGGTTCTAATGGATAAGTACGGCATCCAGATCAACAAGACCTCGCGCAATACCGTGCTTTTCATGACCAACATTGGCACCACGCGGTCGTCGGTCGCCTATCTGATCGAGGTTCTGGTCACTATAGCCAAGGAGCTTGACGACCTACTGGATGATGCCTCGAAGATGGAGAAGCGGGCCTTCGAGAGCCGGGTGAAAAGCCTAATGGTCGACCTGCCGCCGCTGCCCGACTTCTCGCGCTTCCACGACGCATTCCGGGCTGGGCCGGAGACGCCGGAGGGCGATATCCGGGCGGCGTTCTTTCTCGCCTATGACGAGGAGAATTGCGACTATCTCGACCTTGATGGATCGGTGAAGGCGGCGATGGAGTCGGGCCGCGAGGTGGTATCGTCCTCGTTCATCATCCCCTATCCGCCGGGCTTTCCGATCCTGGTACCGGGCCAAGTCATCAGCCCGGAGATCCTGGCCTTCATGCGAGCGCTGGATGTCAGCGAGATCCATGGCTACCGGCCCGATCTGGGATTGCGGGTCTTCACTGACGAGGCACTGGCGCGTCACGCCGCCAAGTAGAAAGCAAACAAAACAAAAGAACAGGGAGAAAAAAAGTGCCGAAGAAAATGCTCAGTAACATCTCAGAAATCCGCCGATTTTTCCACCGGAACGAGACTCCGATCTATTTCGTATCGGCGACCAACTTCAACTTGCTGGGCCTCGACGAGTGGGTCAAGAACTTCAAATACATCAGCTACATTGACTGTTTCGATGGGCGACATCCGAACGTATTCGTACCCTCGGAGCAGCCTCATGCCGAGTTTCAGTCGATCGAGGACATCAACAACTACCTGCTCCAGCACAAGGAAGTGATCGACCTTCTGGCGCGCCGCGGCGGCAAGCCGAAGATCGTTTTCCTGATGTTCGACGAGGAGACCGAGAAGCTGGCCAAGGAACTGGGCGCCCAAGTCTGGTTCCCGAAGGCCAAGCTGCGCACCCGCTGCGACAACAAAATCGAGACCGTGCGGATTGGCAACAAGGCTGGCGTGCCATCGGTTCCGAACACGTTGAGCGAGGTGAAGAATTATTCCCATCTGAAGAAGGTCTGCGACAAGGCCGGGATCGGCCATGACCTGGTGCTGCAATCGGCCTTTGGCGACAGCGGTCACACGACCTTTTTCATCAAGTCCGAGGCTGATTTCCGCCGCCACGAGCACGAGATCGTCGGCGAGGGCGAGATCAAGATCATGAAGCGGATCGATTGCCGGGGATCGGCGATCGAGGCTTGTGCCACCAAGCAGGGCACCATCGTCGGCCCGCTGATGACCGAATTGGTAGGGTTCAAGGAGCTGACCCCCTACCGGGGCGGCTGGTGCGGCAACGAGATCTTTGCCACCGCGTTTCCGCCAAAGACCCGGCAGCGGGCGCGTGAGTTGACCTTCAAGTTCGGCGAGCAGCTGCGCAAGGAGGGCTATCGCGGTTATTTCGAGCTCGATTTCCTGGTCGAGAACAAAACCGGCGAGATTTATCTGGGCGAGCTTAACCCGCGCATCACCGGCGCCTCGTCGATGACCAATCACGCCGCCTTCGCCCATGCCGATGCGCCGTTGTTTCTGTTCCATTTGCTGGAGTTCTCCGGGCAGAAGTTCGATCTTGACGTCGAGGCGCTGAACGCCCGGTGGGCTGACCCGGATATGATCGACAGCTGGTCGCAGATGGTGATCAAGCACACCGAAGACAGCGTCGATATCGTGACGCAAGCCCCCGAAAGCGGCATCTACCGGATGCTCGACGACGGCCGGGTGGTGTTCGACCGGTTCGACTATCACCGTCGGGCGGTCGAGAGCGACAAGGAAGCCTTCTTCTTGCGCATCCTCAAGCCCGGCGATTTCCGCTATGAGGGGGCGGATCTGGGTATCCTGGTTACCCGTGGCCGCTCGATGACCAATGGGTTCCGGCTGACCGACCAGTCCAAGCGTTGGATTCATGGCATCAAGCAGTGCTTTGCCGCCCGACCACTGCCCTCGGCGCAGGCATTTGTCGATCCGGCGTTCAAGATCCTCTGAGGTAGTCGTGCAGCTTGCCTTCCGCGCGATCTCCGAAGACCAGCCCGGTCCCAAATGGGCCGGGCTGTTCGCCGAGTATTGGCCCGGTTATCGCAGGTGGTGGAGCCGGGAGGGCCTGGAGGCGCGGCCAACCTACCGCGATGGCCTGCGGGCGATGCGTGCCCATATGCCGGAGATCGTTCCGATCTATCAGGCGCTGTGCGAGCGGGCCGGGGGCGGCGATCTGGAGGCGCGGTTTCTCAGCTTCTATTGCCCGCCGCCGTATCTGGCTGGTTGCAGCCAGGCGATCTGGCCCGGGGCCGAGCCGGTGTTGGTGCGTAACTATGATTACAGCCCCGATGCCTTCGATGCGTTGCTGCTGCGCACCGGCTGGCAGGGCAGGTCGGTGATGGGCACCTCGGATGGGCTGTGGGGGCTGGTCGATGGTATCAACGATGCCGGGCTGGCGGTTTCGCTGACCTTCGGTGGGCGGCGGGTGGTGGGCGATGGTTTTGGTGTGCCATTGATCCTGCGCTATGTCCTGCAGACCTGCGAGACCGCCGAGACCGCGGCCGAGGTGCTGGCGCGGATCCCCTGCCACATGAGCTACAACGTTACCGTGGTTGACCGGCGGCGCCATTTCGTTACCGCCTATCTGGCGCCCGACCGGCCTGCGGTGATGACCCATGCGGCGGTCGCGACGAACC
>DATLAW010000104.1:0-20935 GCA_035527255.1 Thermohalobaculum sp.
CTTCAATGATTCAGCGTTCACGGATCACGCTCTAGTGACAGGTAAAATGCGGGGCCGGTAGATCCGGCCCCGTTGCGGTCGCGTAGGGCGGGGTTCACCCCGCCAATCCGACCCAGCCAAATTCGTAGTGCGATGAACCCCGCCCTACACCGAGCCTGCACCATGGGTTCTTCGAACTTACAATTTTGACCACACCTCAATCCACCATTCGTGCTTCTCCAAGAGCATTTGGCAGCGTAGTTTTCAAATTGGTGGGAGAAGAATGTTCAATGGCAAACGTCCGAGAGATGTAACGCTCGCCGACCTAGATCAAATGATTTCCGAGGAATGGCCTGAGTCAGATCAGCTTGAGTTCAATGGAGCGCTTCCGGCTCGAAAGGGTGGCAACAATGACCCTTGGGCGGAAAAGCGAGAGCTTTCTGAGGCAGCCAGAAATGGGCTACTCGAAGAAATTATGGCATTTGCGAATGGGCATGGCGGGTGGCTGCTTGTTGGCGTTGAGGAGACCAAGGAGAAACCGGGCAAAGCTAGTTCTCTGAAGCCCATTGTAGATTGTTCAGACCTAGCGGATCGCCTCCGCAAGACTTGCCGGGATTGTATCGATCCTCCGCTCCCAATCGTCGAGATTGAGGGAGTAGAGGCGGAGAGCGGCGGTATCGGCGTTATTGTAGCTTATGTTCCGAGGAGCCGCGCTGGCCCGCACCGGCTCACCCCGTCGCTGCATTGTTACGTTCGCCGACACGATAGTTGCGAAAAGATGAACATGCGTGAAATTCAAGACCTGACGCTCAACCTGACTCGGGGTGATGCTGTTGTTGAGCAAGCATTGGAAAGGGCGCGGGCTCGCTTTCACGATTGCTGTAAGGACGTTTTCCGAACGGGAAAGGGCTTACCCGGGGCATCTGGTGTGAGCGGGTTTGGGATACGTGCATCAGCAGCACCTGTGACGCCTCTTTATATCGATATGTTAGGAAGGGAGGCTGCACAACATGCCCCGCTCCGTGAACTCACCGCGAAAACCGGCGAGCATCAGACGCGCATAATGGTGCCCCTTTATGGTTCCGATGTCGTTGCATTGCTGCGGGGGAAGCGTTGGACGAACGATAGGAACAGGAGCGATAACTTTTTGGTTGAACGAGATATTTACCGCGATGGAGTGGTAGACTACCGATTGGTTAGAAAGTTCGACGAGCCCGATGAAGCGGTGTTGTTCCCCGGATGGGTCATGGCGCTGTCGGCGAATGCCATGTTGGCTATCGAACGCTTTCGCGAGCTTGCTGGTGCCCCAAGCGTCGAGTTTGCTTTTGAACTCGAGATCTTTGTGAAGGGTCTCCAGGTTCCGCTCATGGGGTACGGTTCACAAAGACTTAGTCCAATTGGACGTGCAGGCATCATTCCAATTGGCTCGCATCAGCTACCGATCTATGCGCTTGGTTCAATCGATGACTTTTCTGAGGCAGTCGCACTGATTGAGCAAGATTTCTTCAACTTAGCGGGATACGACTCACAACGGGACTTTACGTTGGATTTTGGTGGCTTCAGCAAGTAGGTGGGCTCTCCGAACCCACGGTTGCCCCGGCTTTAACACCCAACCGGAATTTCGCCGCGTTCCACATTCTTCATCTCGAAACACGCACCGGGTCGAGAAATCCGCGTCGCTATCCGGCAGCGTCCAGACGCAATGCAGATGGTCCGGCAGAACCACCCAGGCGTCAATTCCGAAGGGCCGCGCGTTCCGCGTCGCCTGCACGGCGTCCCGCAACCGGTCGATCTCGCGGACCAGCAGGTCCGAGCCGCGCTCGGCGAGTGCGACGGTGAAGAAGATCGTGGCGCCGGGAACGTCGGGGCGGAGGTAATTCGGCATCCGTCGAACCTCACCGAAAAATCGTTAACAATCCGTCGGGCGCGCATTCTGCGCACCGTTTAAAAAAGGTTGACGGGGGCGGGGTTGGCGTTTCCCGACCAATTGCAGAAAATCTCGCTCACAGGGGGGTCGAGTCGGGAGCACTCCCATAACACCCCCATAACACCCCTAAAACACTCCCGTTGGAATCCCAGCCCAATCAGCCCAGCCCCCGGCCTTCGAGCAACGCCTCGACCCCCGGCATCTTGCCCCTGAATGCGATATACGCCACCGCCGGATCCTGCCGCCCGCCGGCGGAATAGACGAACCTCGCCAGCCGTTCCGCCGTCCCCGGATCGAAGGCATCTCCAGCCTCCTCGAAGGCCTTGAAGGCATCGGCGTCCATCACCTCGGACCACATGTAGCTGTAGTAGCCCGCCGAATACCCGTCGCCCGCGAACACATGCTGGAAGTGCGGTGTGGCGTGGCGCATGGCGATGGCCTGCGGCATGTCGACCCCATCCAACACCTTGGCTTCGAACGATTTTCCGTCGAACCCCTCAACGTCACCAAGCACATGCATCTCCAGATCGACCAGCGCCGAGGCGATGTACTCGACCGTCGAGAACCCTTGGTTGAAGTTCTCCGCCGCCTTCAGCCGGGCAATCATCTCAGCCGGCATCGGCGCGCCGGTCTGGTAGTGCCGGGCGTGTTCGGCCAGCACTTCCGGTTCGGCTAACCAGTGCTCATAAAGCTGGCTCGGCAGCTCGACAAAATCCCGCGCCACCGAGGTGCCGGAGATGAACGGATAGGTCACATCCGACATAAGCCCATGTAATGCATGGCCAAATTCATGAAACAAGGTCCGCGCATCGTCAAAAGTCAGCAGTGCCGGCTCGCCCTCGCCGCCGGGCGCTATGTTGAGGACGTTCATGATGATCGGCCGTCCCGGCGCCCACAACTTCTGCTGACTGCGATAAAAGGTCATCCACGCACCGGAGCGTTTCGACGGTCGGGCGAAATAGTCGCCGATGAACAGGCCAAGCTGTCCGCCATCCGGCCCCAACACCTCCCATGCGCGGGCGTCCGGGTGATGCAGCGCGAGCCCTCTCGCCTCCTGAAAAGTCAATCCGAACAACTTGTTGGCAACCCCGAAAGCAGCCTCGATCATGGCGTCGAGTTGCAGGTAGGGCTTGGTTTCGGTCTCGTCGAGGTCGTGCTCGATCTTGCGCTGCTTCTCGGCGTAGAAGCGCCAGTCCCATGGCGCCAGATCGATGTTGGCGCCTTCATCAACCGCCAACGCATTCAGCGCAGCGGCCTCCAAGCCAGCGCGCCGCCGTGCCGGTTCCCAAACCGCCATCAACAGGCCGCGAACCGCCTGCGGGGTCTTGGCCATCTGGTCGTGCAGTTTGAACTCGGCAAAATTGGCAAATCCCAACAGCCGGGCACGCTCACAACGCAGCCGCACGGTCTCCTCGACCAGTGGCCAGTTCGTCGCCTCACCCCGCCCCGTCCAGGCCCGCCAGGCGGTCTCGCGCAAATCGCGCCGGGTCGAGAAGGTCAAGAACGGCTCGATCGACGACCGTGACAGGGTGATGGCATACTGCCCCGGCTTGCCCCGTGACTTCGCCTCGCGCGCCGCTGCACTGGTCAGAAAATCCGGCAACCCAGCCAGATCGCCCGGCCCAAGAAATAGCACCCATTTCTTCTCATCGGCCAGCACGTTCTGGCCAAAAGTCGTGCCCAACTCGGCCAATCTTTGCATGATATCGGTCATCCGCTGGCGCGCCTCACCTTCCAGCATCGCCCCCGCCTTGATGAACATTCGACGATAAAGCTCCAGCACACGCACTTGTTCAGCGTCGAGGCCCAGCGCCCCGCCCGCATCGACCAGCGCCCGCACCCGAGCGAACAGCCGCGCATTCATCAGGATGGCACTGTGATGCGACGCCAGTTTCGGCGCCACTTCGCGCTGGATCGCCTGGAGTGCGTCGTTGGCGTGCGACGAGGCCAGGCCGAAAAATACGCCCGAGACGCGGTCCAGCGCCTGACCGGACCGTTCCATCGCCTCGATCGTGTTGGCAAAGTTTGGGGACGCGGGATCGGTGGCAATCGCCTCGATCTCGGCCAGCTGCAAAGCCATCGCGGCGTCAAAGGCGGGTCGATAGTGCGCCTCCTCGATGCGCTCGAAGGGCGGCAGCCCGTACGGTGCTTCCCAGGTCGCAAGCAGCGGGTTAGCCCTGTCCGCGACGCTCATAGGGCTGCTGAGGGGCGGGCGCGCATGCGTTCCAGCCAGGCCAGTAAGTTTGCATAGCTCTCGGGGATCGGGTGCTTCACCACCCGCAGAAACTCGACCGCAACTAGCGCCGTAATATCTGCAATGGTCAGCCGGTCGGCGGCGATCCATTCGCGCCCCGCCAACCGCTGGTCGAGCTCGCCCAGCCGGGCGTCGAGGCGGCCCCGGTTTACCTCTCCCCAATCGGCGCACTGGTCCTCCAGCACCGCCAGATGCGGATTGGTGTGCCGGAAACACGCCGCCACCGTCGCGAACAGCCGGAACTCGATCTGCCGCTGCCATTTCTCGATGGTGATCTGCTCCATGACATCGCGGCCCATCATGTTCGGCTCCGGCTGCAACGCCTCGAAATAGCGGCAGATCACGACCGTCTCGGTCAGCACCGTGCCGTCATTCAGTTCCAGCGCCGGCACCTGCGGCACGCCAACCTTGACCAGATAATCCGGCTGCTTATGCGCGCCGGCCATCAGGTCGACATTGACCCGCTCGACCTCAAGACCCTTCTCGGCCAGAAAAATATTGACCCGGCGCGGGTTCGGCGCGCGCGGCTGGTCGTAAAGGCGGACAGGTTGCGGGAGGCTCATCGGGCGATTCCTTTGCTGCGGTTTCCATCAGAACCTAGGGCGACCGAGGCCGCGCGCCAAGCCCGCTTGCCCGGCCCCGGATTCGATCCTATAACGCGCGATATCGCGCAGAGAGGATGCCCATGTTTGCCCATCGCCACCTCCTTGGGATTGAACAACTCGCGGCCTCCGATATCACTGAAATTCTCGACCTCGCCGACAGCTATGTGACGCTCGGCCGTCAGCGCGACAAGCATGTCGAGAAACTGCGCGGGCTGACCCAGATCAACCTGTTCTTTGAGAACTCGACCCGCACCCAGGCGAGCTTCGAGCTGGCCGGAAAACGGCTTGGTGCCGACGTGATGAACATGGCGGTTCAGGCAAGCTCGATGCGCAAGGGCGAGACGCTGATCGACACCGCCTTGACGCTGAACGCCATGCACCCGGACCTGCTGGTCGTGCGCCACCAAAGCTCCGGCGCCGTGGCCCTGCTGGCGGAGAAGGTCAACTGTGCAGTGCTGAACGCCGGCGATGGACGGCATGAGCACCCGACCCAGGCGCTGCTGGATGCTCTGACCATCCGCCGCCGCAAGGGCCGGTTGCAGCGGCTGACCATCGCCATCTGCGGCGACATCGCCAACAGCCGGGTCGCGCGCTCGAACATTCTGTGCCTCAACAAGATGGAGAACCGGGTCCGGGTGATAGCACCGCCAACCCTGCTGCCGGCCGGGATCGAGCGCTTCGGCGTCGAGGTCTTCACCGATATGGCGGCCGGGCTGAAGGACTGCGACGTGGTGATGATGCTGCGGATCCAGAACGAACGCCTGACCGGCGCCGCCGTCCCCTCCACACGCGAGTATTTCCACCGCTGGGGGCTGACGGCCGAGAAGCTGTCGGCAGCCAAGGACGACGCCATCGTCATGCACCCCGGCCCGATGAACCGAGGTGTCGAGATCGACGCAGAGGTGGCGGACGACATCAACCGCTCGGTGATCCAGGAGCAGGTCGAGATGGGGGTGGCGGTTAGGATGGCAGTGCTGGAGCTGTTGGCCGAGAATTTGGGGGGAGCGGCATGACACCAGCCCCACTCTACTTCACCAACGCCCGGCTGATCGACCCGGCCACCGGCTACGACGGCCCCGGCGCGCTGAAGGCCTCGCGAGGCTTGATCGACGAGGTTGTCCGGGGCACCTCTCCCACCCCTACCGATGGCACCGTGATCGACTGTAGCGGCCTCCCCCTCGCCCCCGGCATCATCGATATGCGGGTTTTTGTTGGCGAACCCGGCGCGCGGCACCGCGAGAGTTTCCGCTCGGCGGGTGAAGCGGCGGCGGCGGGCGGCGTCACCACCTTCGTCGCCCAGCCCGAGACCGATCCACCGCTCGACGACCCTGCCCTGGTGCAGTTCGCGCTGTCCCGCGCCCGCGATGTGTCATCGGTGCGCGTACACGCCATGGGGGCACTGACCCGCGGGCTGAAGGGCGCCGAAATCACCGAGCAGCAGTTCCTGCTCGACGCCGGGGCGGTGGCGCTGACCGACGGTGACCACGCGGTGGCCGATGCCAAGGTGTTGCGCGCCTGCATGGCCTATGCCGGGTCGCTCGATGCGCTGATCGTGCATCACCCGCAGGAGCCGTCGCTCAGCCGCGGCGCCTGCGCCACATCCGGCGAGTTCGCCTCGCGCCTCGGCCTGCCCAGCGTCCCGGCGATTGCCGAGCGGATGATGCTGGAGCGGGATCTGGCGATGGTCGAGAGCACCGGCGCCCGCTACCACGCCGACATGCTGTCGACCTCGGGCGCACTGGCACCACTGTTGCGCGCCCGCGATAGCGGGCTGAAGGTGACCGCGGGTGTCTCGATCCACCACCTGACACTGAACGAGTTCGACATCGCCGACTACCGCACCTTCTTCAAAATGGCTCCGCCACTGCGTGCCGAGACCGACCGCGAGGCGGTGGTAACAGCGTTGGCCGAAGGGCTGATCGACGTTATCGTCTCGTCCCACCTGCCCCAGGATGAGGAGGCCAAACGGCTGCCGTTCGAGGAGGCGGCGACCGGGGCTGTCGGGCTGGAGACCTTCCTGCCCGCCTGCCTGCGGCTGGTCCATGATGGGCGGCTGTCGCTGCTGCGCCTGTTCGAATGCGCGGCGCTGCGGCCGGCGCAGATTCTGGGATTGCCGAGCGGACGACTTACCGCAGGCGCCCCCGCCGATCTGATCCTGCTTGACCCAAACGCGCCCTTTATTCTGGACCGGACCACTTTGCGCTCCAGATCAAAGAACACTCCATTTGACCGCCAGCGCATGCAGGGCCGGGTCAAGGGAACCTGGGTGGCCGGACGACAAGTTTTCGCGGAGTAACTGGCGATGTTCCATCATATCATGGGTTTCGAGCGCGCCCTGCCCTGGCTATTGATCGCGCTCGCCGTTGGGTACCTCGCCGGATCGATCCCATTCGGTGTGCTGGTCGCGCGCATCTTCAAGCTCGGTGATCTGCGCAAGATCGGTTCGGGCAGCATCGGCGCGACCAATGTGCTGCGCACCGGAAACAAGCTGGCGGCGTTCACGACCATGCTGCTTGACGCGCTGAAAGGCACACTGCCAGTTCTGTTCTTCCTCGGCTTGTGGGGCGATCTGGCTGGGCAAGCGGCGGGTCTAGGTGCCTTCCTCGGCCATTGCTTTCCGGTGTGGCTGCGGTTCAACGGCGGCAAAGGAGTAGCGACCTGGCTCGGCATCATGCTGGCGATCCATCCGCTGACCTGGGCGGCACTGTGCCTGACCTGGTTGGCGACCGCTGCCTTTACCCGAATCTCGTCGGCGGGCGGATTGGTGGCCGCGGCATCCGGCCCGCTATGGCTGATCCTGTTCGGCCGCTGGGAGGCGGTGCTTCTGGCGATCATCCTCGGCGCGCTGGTCTGGATCCGCCATCATGCCAATATCTGGCGAATATTGCGCGGCAAAGAGCCCAAAATCGGCAAGAAAAGCCCCTGAAGCGGAAACCTTAACCCGCCGTTAACCATAGCCGTTCTCTGCTGCCCCGATACCCAGGAGGGAGCCGAGATGTCTGTTGCCGAACCCGTTACCGCAATTGCCGCTCAGGCCGAACGTCTGACGGACAGCGAGCGTCTGGCCCGACTGCGGCTGGCCCGCAGCCTCAATGTAGGGCCGCGCACCTATGCCCATCTCCTAAATCGTTTCGGCAGTGGGGCGCGGGCGCTCGATGCCCTGCCCTCGCTGGCGGCCGGCGGTGGCAAAGGCAACTATCTGCCCTTCCCATTGGGTGACGCCGAGGCCGAGATCGATGCCGGCAATGCAGCGGGCGCAAAGATGATCCTTCTTGGCGAAACATCGTATCCACCGCTGCTTGCCACGATCGATCACCCGCCCCCGGTATTGTGGGCGACCGGGTCCGTCAAAATCTTGCTGCGCCCAGCCATCGCCATTGTCGGCGCGCGCAATGCCTCGGCATTGGGGCTGCGCACGGCACGCAACCTTGCGCGGGGGCTGGGCGAAACCGGGCAGGTGATTGTCTCCGGCCTCGCCCGCGGGATCGACGCGGCGGCTCATGAATCGTCAATCGAGACCGGCACGATCGCCGTCATGGCGGGCGGCATCGATCAGATATATCCGCCGGAACATGACAAGCTGGCCGCGCGCATCGCCGGGACCGGCGCGCTTCTCTCCGAATGCCCAATGGGGATGGAGCCGACCAGCCGCCATTTTCCCGCCGCAACCGTCTGATCTCGGGTCTGGCGCGCGGCGTCGTGCTGATCGAGGCCGCCATCCGCTCAGGCAGTCTGATCACGGCGCGCTATGCGCTGGAGCAGGGCCGCGAAGCGATGGCCTGTCCCGGCGCTCCGGAAGATCCACGCTCAGGTGGCTGCAATCAACTGATCCGCGACGGTGCCGCCCTGATCCGAAATGTCGAGGACGTGTTCGAGGCGCTCTCCGGCCCACGCACCCTCGGCCTCGCGGAACCCGGGCGGGAGTTCCTGTTCGACGACGACACCTTCGCCGATGACCACGACATCGGCGACTACGACGCTATCGACGATTTCGATGAGGATAACCAGGCCGGAGAAGCGCTGGCTGACCAGATCCTACGGCTGCTCGGTCCGCATCCAGTTGATCTGGACGAAATTGCCCGGCAATGCGGCGCCGGCCCGGCGGAATTCTCGCTGGCCGTGCTCGAGCTGGACCTCGCGGGCCAAATCGACCTGCTGCCAAGCGGAATGATCGCCAGCGCCGGACCCGGCGCCTGACAGCAGCGGCAAACCGTCCGCATACATCTCTCAGACCCCATGTTGACAGGCGCACCCGCCTGAACCATGTTCGCGCTCGGCGCCGCTCGTGGCGCAGTTGAGGAGAATCCTATGGCCGTTGTCGTCGTCGAATCCCCGGCGAAAGCCAAGACGATCAACGGCTATCTGGGAAAAGACTTCACGGTTTTGGCCTCCTATGGCCATGTCCGGGACCTGCCGGCCAAGAACGGCTCGGTCGATACCGAGAACAGCTTCGCGATGACCTGGGAGGTCGCGCCCGAAAGCAAAAAACACCTGCGCGCCATCGCCGAGGCGCTGAAATCCGACAATACTCTGATCCTCGCCACCGACCCCGACCGCGAGGGCGAGGCGATTTCGTGGCATCTGCAGCAGGCGCTGGCAAAGTCGATCAAGAAGGACACCAAGGTCAGTCGGGTGGTGTTCAACGCGATCACCAGAAACGCCGTGACCGAGGCAATGAAAGTCCCCCGTCAGGTGGACATGGAACTGGTCGAGGCCTATCTGGCCCGCCGCGCACTAGACTATCTGGTCGGATTCAACCTGTCGCCAGTGCTGTGGCGCAAACTGCCTGGCGCCAAATCAGCGGGGCGCGTGCAATCGGTCTGCCTGCGGCTGATCGTCGAGCGCGAGATGGAAATCGAGTCGTTCCGGGCCCGCGAATATTGGGGAGTCACGGCCACCCTGACCACCCCGCGCGGCGAGAATTACGAAGTGCGGTTAACCGTTCTGGGCGGCAAGAAACTCGACAAATTCGATATCCCAACTGGCGCAGCGGCGGAAATGGCGGTGCAGGCCGTCACGTCCCGCACCCTGGCCGTGAAATCGGTCGTGTCCAAGCCCGCCGCCCGCAACCCCTATGCACCTTTCATGACTTCGACCCTGCAGCAGGAGGCCAGCCGCAAGTTCGGCATGGGCGCCAAAGCCTGCATGAGTACAGCCCAGCGTTTATACGAGGCCGGGCACATCACTTATATGCGCACCGACGGCATCGACATGGCTCCCGAAGCGGTGATGGCCGCGCGTGACGAGATCAAGCGTCGCTTTGGGCCGACTTATGTCCCCGACAGTCCACGGATGTACAAGAACAAGGCCAAGAACGCGCAGGAAGCCCATGAATGCATCCGGCCCACCGACATGGCCGCCGCACCTGAGAAACTGAAGATCAGCGATGCCGACCAGCGCCGCCTCTATGATCTGATCTGGAAGCGCACCATCGCCAGCCAGATGTCCGCCGCGCGGCTGGAACGCACCACCGTCGATGTCGCCAGCGCCGACGGGCAGGTCGAGCTGCGCACCACTGGCCAGGTGGAGATGTTCGACGGCTTCATGAAGGTCTACGAGGAGGGCCGCGACGACGACACCGACGAGGATGGTGGCCGCTTGCCGCAGATCATCCAGGGCGAGCCCGCCGCGCTGCACTCGGGGGCCTATGAGGTCGCGTTCACCAAACATGCCGCGATCGATGATGCGGTGATCGAAGATCCGGTGGCGCCGGACATTCGGCGTACAACATCCGCTGTCGCCAACACCACCGCTTCGGTTCTCGGAACCCAAAGCTTCACTCAGCCGCTGCCGCGCTATACCGAGGCGACGCTGGTCAAGCGGATGGAGGAACTGGGCATCGGGCGGCCTTCGACCTATGCCTCGATCGTCACCACGATCCAGGACCGAGAATATGTCCGCAAGGAGAAAAACCGCCTGTATCCGGAGGATAAGGGCCGCTTGGTGACGGCGTTTCTGGAGAACTATTTTCCCCGCTACGTATCCTATGATTTTACCGCCGGCCTGGAGGATGAACTCGACGACATCTCCGGCGGTCGGGTCGAGTGGAAGGATCTTCTCACCCGGTTCTGGGCTGATTTTTCAACGGCGATCGAAGGCACCGCCGAGCTGCGCATCGGCGAAGTCTTGGACAAGATCAACGAAGTTCTTGCGCCGCACCTGTTCCCGGACCCCGGCGACGGCAGCGATCCACGGCTCTGCCGCTCCTGCGGCATCGGGAATCTGTCTCTAAAGACGGCCCGCTCGGGCGGCGCCTTCATCGGCTGTTCGAATTATCCCGAGTGCCGCTATACCCGGCCACTCGGCGGCAATGGCGAGGGCGACAATGGCGAGGGCCGAACTCTCGGCGAGCATGACGGCCAGCAGGTAACCCTGCGCAATGGCCGGTTCGGGCCTTATGTCCAGCTTGGCGACCAGGTCGAAGGGTCGCCAGACAAACCGAAGCGCTCGTCGATCCCCAAGGGGATGGAGGTCGATCTGGAGCGCGCGGTGGCGCTGCTGTCGCTGCCACGCCTGATTGGCGCCCACCCCGAGGACGGCGCGCCGGTTGAGGCTGGCCTTGGCCGCTTTGGCCCTTATGTGAAACATGGCAAGACCTTCGCCAGCCTGACAGCGGGCGAGGATGTGCTGACGGTGGGCATGAACCGGGCCGTCGAACTGATCGCCCAGAAGGCGAACCGCGGCTCGGGGCGCGGTGCGGCACTGACGCCGTTACGCGAGCTGGGCGTGCACCCGAAGGGTGGCGCAGTCAACCTGATGGACGGGCGCTATGGCCCCTACGTTAAATGGGAAAAGGTCAATGCGACCCTGCCGAAAGGCACTGATCAGGCGGCGCTGACCCTTGAGGATGCGCTCGAGCTGGTCGCGGCAAAACGCAAGGCCAAGAAGAAAAAATAGCACGAACCGGTGCCCAGCATCGTAGTTTAGGGGCAAACAACGGAGAGATCGATGCGCTACCTCCTCGCGGCTCTGATGCTTGTCACACTTGCCCTGCCCGCTTCAGCTGGCATGCGCGAAATCGAGCACGATGGCAAAACCCGACGCTTTTACGTCGAATTCCCCGCCGGGCCGCGCAACGCTCCGGCCATCATCGTGCTGCACGGCGGCGCCGGAACCCCGAGCAAGATGCGCAAGATCACCGAGTTTACGCTGCATGAGCGCGGCTGGGTCGAGATCTATCCAGAGGGGATCAAACGGCAGTGGAACGATGGACGAACCGGCGCCGATGGTAAGATTCTGCGAAAAACCGATGACCTCGGGTTCCTCCGTGCGATTGTAAATCAGCTTGCGTCCGAGGGCGTGCTCGACCCCACCCGGGTCTTTTTTACCGGCGTATCGAACGGTGGCGCGATGACTCTCCGGATGATCTGCCAGGCGCCCGAACTGGTTGCCGGCGCTGTGGTCGTGATCATGAACCAGCCCATCGGCATGGATTGCCCTGATGGCCCGCCGGTGCCGCTGCTGTTCATCCAAAGTGTGGACGATCCGCTGGTGCCCTTCGCTGGCGGGCCAATCAACGCAAAGGGCGACCGTGGCAGTGTGCTGTCGGCGAACGATACCCTGGCACAATATGCCTTTCGCAACCGCTGCGGCGCCTGGGAGGAGATCGCGATCACCGACCATTTTCCGAACGACCAAACCCTGGTCCGGCTACACGCCTATCGTGGCTGCGCCGAACCACTGCGTCAGTTTATCATTGACGGTGGCGGCCACACCTGGCCCGGGAACAAGAACCATCGTTGGGTTGAGAAGTTGCTCGGACGTACCAGCCTGGATATCTCGGCTACCTTCGAGATCGAGGCGTTTTTCACCGATTTGGCCCGGCGTTGAACATTCCCGCATGACCGTGCGCCGAGCCCATGCTATGGCGGGCGCATGATACATTTCCCCACCAAGGACGAAATTCTCAGCTGGATCCGCGACAACCCGGGTGCTTCGGGAAAGCGCGAAATTGCCCGTGCCTTCGGCATCAAGGGCGGCGGCCGGGTCGAGCTGAAACGCATCTTGCGCGAGTTGGAGGACGAGGGCCATGTCAGCCGCCGCAAACGCCGGCTCGGACATGCCGGGCATTTGCCGCCGGTTGGGGTTCTCATCGCCGGAGAGCCGGATGGCGACGGCGATATCTTTGCCCGCCCGGTTGACTGGGAAGATGGACGCGAGCCGCCGCAAATTCTCTACATGCCGCGCAAGGGCGACCCGGCGCTTGGCCCCGGCGACCGTTTCCTGGCAAAGCTGCGACCGATCGAGGCTGAAGACGGGCTGACCTATGAAGCCCGGCTGATCAAACGCCTTGGCGAGGGGCCACGGCGGATGCTGGGCATATTCCGAGCCAGCGCCCAGGGCGGCAGGCTACTGCCGATCGAGAAGAAAGCCGACAAGGAATGGCTGATTGCGGCAGGCGCGACCAACGGCGCCGTCGACGGCGAACTGGTCGAAGCCGAAGTGGTGCCGGGGACCCGTTCGGGCCTTCACCATGGCCGGATCGTCGCCCGTCTTGGCGATCCCGGCGAGCCGCGCCAGGTGTCGCTGATCGCCATTCACGAGCACGGGATACCTTATGATTTTCCGCAAGATGTGCTGGACGAAGCCGGGCATGCCAAGCCGATCCCACCCGACTTCGGCGAGGATCTGCGCCAACTGCCCCTGATCACCATCGACCCGGCGGATGCCCGCGATCACGACGACGCAGTCGCCGCCGCTCCCGACGAGGACCCCAAGAACCCCGGCGGCTGGGTTGTCTGGGTCGCCATCGCCGATGTCGCCTGGTATGTCCGCCCCGGCTCCGAGTTGGACCGCGAGGCGCGCAAGCGGGGCAACTCGACCTATTTCCCCGACCGGGTGGCGCCGATGCTGCCCGAAGCGCTGTCCGCCGATCTGTGCTCGCTGCACGAGGGCGTCGACCGGCCCTGCCTCGCACTCCGTATGGTCCTCAACGCCGATGGCGAAAAGATCAGCCACCGCTTCACCCGTGGGCTGATGCGCTCCGGTGCCTCGCTGTCCTACGAGCAGGTGCAGGCCGCCGAGAACGGCGCGCCCGACGCGGCCACAGCTCCGCTGCTCGATCCGGTGATTCACCCGCTTTTCGGCGCCTACCAGGCAGCGGCGAAAGCCCGCGAGCGACGTCAGCCACTCGACCTCGATTTACCTGAACGCAAGGTCGAACTGGATGACGAGGGCAACGTCTCCGCGATCAACACCCGCGAGCGGCTCGAGGCGCACCGGTTGATCGAGGAATTCATGATCCTCGCCAATGTCGCCGCCGCCGAAACACTGGAAGACCGCCGCCGCCCCTTGCTCTATCGGGTCCATGAGGAGCCGAACCCGGAGAAGCTCGACGCCTTGCGCGAGGTCGTCGCGACGGTGGGCCTGACGCTCGCCAAGGGCCAGGTGCTGACCACACGTCACCTGAACGACCTACTGCACAAGGCGCGCCAGACCGATAGCGCCGAACTGGTCAACATCTCGGTCCTGCGCTCGCAAACCCGCGCCTACTACGCCGCCGAGAATTTCGGGCATTTCGGGCTGCACCTGCGCCGATACGCTCATTTCACCTCGCCTATTCGCCGCTACGCCGACCTGGTGGTCCACCGGGCGCTGATTGCCGGACTGGGGTTGGGCGAAGGCGGCCAAACCCCAGACGAGGCCGACCGTCTAGACGAAACCGCCGAGCACATCTCAATGACCGAGCGCCGCTCGATGGATGCCGAGCGCGATACCATCGACCGCTACCTCGCGGCGTTCCTCGCCGAACAGACGGGTGCTGAGTTCGGCGGGCGGATCGCCGGTGTCGCCCGGTTTGGACTGTTCGTGAAGCTCGACGAGACCGGCGCCGACGGGTTGATCCCCATCTCAACCCTCGGGCGCGAGTACTTCCGCCACGATGAGGCCAGCCAGACCCTGCGCGGCGAGGAGACCGGGCTGGTTCTCGGCCTCGGCCAGAAGGTCACCGTGCGTCTGGTCGAAGCGGCCCCGATCACCGGCGGTCTGATACTGGAGCTGTTGTCAGTCGAGGGAAAATTGCGCCCAACCGGCAGACGCCTGAGCGGCAAAGGCGGGCCAAAGCGCAAGCTCGATCGCGCCCGGATTGCCCGCGCTAAAACTGTCCGCAAGGAAAAACGGTCGCGCTAATCCACAGCCCGAATCAACTTGCGATCCAGCACACGCAGCACTTCGCGCAAGTCAATGCCGCGCTGCAGAATGCGCCCATCCATTCCTACAACCGAATAGCCCGGCTGCCTGCCGTCGCCCCGGGTTTTTTCGACCCGATAGATCGGTTGCTCCGCCGAGCCGCGAAAGATCGAGAAGACCGCGCGGTCTCGCCGGTGGTCGATCGCATAATCACGCCACTTTCCGGCGGCGACCATGCGGCCATAGACGGTAAGGATCATCGATAGTTCCGACCGGTCGAACGCGAGGTCGGCAAGACTGGCGAGGCCGACACCGGTGAAGTTCCGCTCGAAGCTCATACCGAAATGATGCCATCCAGACTGCAGCGATTGCAAGCACCGAATGTGGGGCTGGTATGCTTCAATGATGCTGGTCTGGCGGCACGGTATAGTGATCGCCGTCAAGCTCCTCGAAATAGTCGGGCACGTCCGGGTGTTCCACCGGATCGCCAGACAAGTCCGGCAGCAGGTTTTGCTCCGAGACATAGGCCACGTAGTAGCTAGTCTCGTTCTCGGCAAACAGATGGTAGAACGGCTGGTCCTTACGCGGACGCAGCTCCTCCGGGATCGACAACCACCATTCCTCGGTGTTGGCAAAAACCGGATCGACGTCAAAGATCACCCCGCGAAACGGGTGGATGCGATGCTTGACGATCTGCCCGATCGTAAATTTTGCCTTCGCACGAAGCACAGTGGCGATTCCCCATTACGCAAGCCTGGACGCGGAGCCTAGTATCGTGATCTTAGCATACTGTCCATAACACGGCGTATAGTGAATTTTCCGGCAAGGAAAAATATGCTTCTCCAAATCCTGCAGGTCACTGCCCCGGTCTTTTTGCTTACCTTTGCCGGCTATATCTGGGCGCGGCTGGAATTGCGCTTTGATCTGGAATTTATAACGCGTTTGGCAATCAATTTCTCGATGCCATGCCTGATCTTCGCGGTCCTGGTGAAGGCCAAAATTGATCCGGCGGTATTTCGCGACATCGCCTTCGCAAGTGTCGCTTCCTACGTTGCCCTTGGCTTGGCGATTTGGCTGGGGCTTCGCACCGCCGGACTCAGCCTGCGTACCTATCTCGCGCCGGGGGTATTCGCGAACACCGGGAACGTCGGGTTGCCGGTTGCACTCTTCGCCTATGGTCAGGAAGGACTCGCCTACGCCATTGTCATCTTTGCGGTGATGGCGATATTCTCGTTCACCATAGGCATATACATGGTCGCAGGCGCAGGAAAATCCTCCGAAGTGCTTAAGCAGCCGCTGGTCTATGCCTCGATACTTGGCGGGATTTTCGCACTGCAGGGGTGGACCGTGCCGCTCTGGTTGTTGAATTCTCTCGATCTCGCCGGACAGATCTCGATTCCGCTGATGCTGCTTACGCTTGGCGTATCTATTGCAAAACTGTCAGTCGGCGAAGTCGGACGCGCGGTTGCTCTCTCCATGGCGAAACTGATGATCTCCGTGGCGGTCGCCATCCTTGTCACATGGCTTTTCGATCTGACAGGTGCGGCGCGCGGCGTGTTGGTCCTGCAACTCATCATGCCGGTTGCCGTAACCAGTTACTTGCTGGCGGAGCGATACCGCTCCGAGCCCGAAAGCGTCGCAGGAACTGTCGTCATCTCGACCCTGATCTCGGTTGGAGCGATACCCGTCGCCCTGGCGCTTCTGCTTTAAAAAAATCCACTCCCGGAAGAGATGATTATCTGGTATTCTACCTGTAATGATAAAAACCGAGCAGTGGATCTCCTACTTCCGACCCGTGACGCGCGCCATAGTGCTGGTGCTCGCCGTGGGTTCCTGTTCGTCATCACCAAGCCACCCTCCTGGCGCCCAAAACGATATCTGCTCAATCTTTGCCGAGCGCCCGACATGGCGGGCCGCCGTTCTCGGCTCGGCAATCCGCTGGGGGGCGCCAGCCGAAGTTCAGATGGCCATCATGTGGGCGGAATCGAGTTTCAGATCCGAAGCCCGCCCCCCGAAAAATTACGCGCTCGGGTTCATTCCGTGGGGCCGTGCGTCGTCGGCCTACGGCTATGCCCAGGCGATCGACAGCACCTGGGATTGGTATCGGCGCGATAGCGGCAACACCGGCGCTGACCGCGATGACTTCGAGGACGCCGCCGATTTTGTCGGCTGGTACATGGCCAAATCAATGACGACCAACGGCATCCTGATGCATGACGCCTTCAATCAGTATCTCGCCTATCACGACGGTCATACAGGCTTTAAGCGGGGCGATTGGCGAAACAAGGCTTGGTTGCAACAAGTGGCGACCCGGGTGGCGGATCAGGCGGTACGCTATCGTGGACAGCTCCACCGCTGTTCCTGAACGCCTACAATCCGAATCGATACCTGAACCAACGCCTTGCCCGACGGTAACCTCGGGAGATAGCGCCGACACGCTCGTCGATCTCGCGGTCGATATCGTCGATCACCGGATCAACGTGATGATGGAACAGAATGATCAGCACCCGACGGGCGATCAACACGGTCAGCACCAGAATCGAAATGAACAGCACGTTGAACCACGGAAGCAGCTGTTCGTCTGGCCCCGAAGCATTCCGGATCGACAGCGCGTTCGGGAACATCGAGAGCACCGGTATGCGCCATCCATAATGTCTGACGACCACCCATTTCGGTGCTTCCGCCGACGATTTCAGGTCAGTCGCGTCACCGGCCAAATCGGCAGTATCGAACTTGAAATAGGGCGGCCATCCCCATCCAGTGTCCTCATTGCGATAGACCCGGTCGCCGCCATCGGGGAATTTTGTGTTGATGAACCGCACATCGCGGCTCACAGTGATCGGATTGCCCTGCGCGTCCTTGCGCTGGACATCCGTGCGAACCACGTCCGTCCCGACGATGCGAACCACATCTCGCGATGGCAGGCTATAGTGCAGGAAGGTGGCTAACGTTAGAAAGGCGACAACACCAATCACGAATTTCAACCGGTAAAGTATCATCTGTTTCAACCGTAATTTGCGAACAGGGCGAGTAGCAACGCCGACAGGAACGGCAAGGCAAATATCCCGTAAAGGAGCTTGCGCTCCCATGACCGCTCATACTCCGCCAGTCCCTTTGCAACGAAGTCCTCGCGGGTCAGTGTCGCGCCCTCGCCGCTTGCATGCTCGGCATCTAGGCGCCGCGCGAGGCTCCACCTCATGTACCAGCCAAGTGCCATATAGATCGCACTCAAAACGCCGACCAGGATCACGATTCGCATCACCACCGGAAACATGGATCATTCTCCTTCCCATCCCATGTAAGGGTTCGCGTGGTCGCCTGCAAACACGGGAGGCAAATCACTGATGAACGAGCACCAGTAAATTCGACAGCTTGCCAGTCGCATCCCGGTCCAGGCCACCACAACCGGATCTGACACCACCCTCCTCGCGCTGGCAATAGTTGTATGATCCCATATCCAGGTTCAATGCCATCCGAGGCGCCAGGGCGTCGGCAAGCTGCCGGGCGGCCGCCTGAAGGGTTCTCGGCCACACGGTTTGGTAGACGCCAAAGCCGAGCTCATCTGTAAATAGCAACCGCCGGACAAACACCGGCGCGTCGTTCTGCGAATTGACATCAACCTTACCCTCGACAATCAGCAGATGGCTTTGCAGGACCGAGAGGCCGCGCATCGTCGCCTCGGCAAGGAAGGCGCGGCGCTGATCGATCTGCCGCAGGTCATAGTCGCGCCCGCCGATCCGCAGTCGAGCCCGGTGATGCAACTCCGGCGAGCCGGTCGCGGGATCCACCAAAAGCACCCCATCCATACGCCCGAGATTGGGATTGATCACCGTGCCACCATGGACGAACATGCCCACAGGCTTGGGCAGCTCACCGTCACGATTATCGCGCGCGGTATAGGCGCCAGTGACCATCAGGCTGAGGCCCGCGCCCGTCGGCTCGGGCAGCGGAAGATCTTCGGGCAGCAGTAGAATTTCCAGGTGCCCCTGCCCCCAGCAACTGTGGAACAGCAGCGTGTCGGAAGGTGGCGGGCAGGCGGCGACCGGTGCAGCGGCAAGAATTGCAATGATCGCCATCCCCGCCAGCCGGAGAATCATCCCGGCGACAGCCCGCGCAGTCGTTCAGAGCGGCGTCGGAGCAATTCGAGCGTGGTCAGAAGCAGGATCGACACCGCCACCATCAGCGACGCCACCGCCAGAATGGTCGGCGAAATCTGCTCGCGCAGGCCGGTGAACATCTGCCAGGGCAGGGTTTTTTGTCCGGCCGAGCCGACAAACAGCACCACCACCACCTCGTCAAACGAGGTGATGAAGGCGAACAGGGCGCCCGAGATCACGCCCGGCAGGATCAGCGGCATCTGTATCTTGAAGAAGGTACGCACCGGCCCGGCCCCCATATTCGCCGCCGCCCGTACCAGGCTTTGATCGAAGCCGATAAGTGTCGCGGTCACGGTGATGATCACGAATGGCGTGCCAAGGGCGGCATGGGCGAGCACGACCCCAGCAAACGTGCCCTGCAGTCCGATCCGCGAATAGAAGAAGTACATCCCAGCGGCCGAAATGATCAATGGAACGATCATTGGCGAGATCAGGATCGCCATGATCGCGCCCCGGAACGGAACGTGCGACTGGCTGAGCCCGATCGCCGCCAAGGTTCCAAAACTGACCGATAGCAACGTGGCAACCGGCGCGATTGTGAACGAATTCCGCAATGCGCTCTGCCAGTCGCTGTTACCGAAGAAATCCTGGTAGTGCTTCAGCGAATAACCATCGGGGCTCAACGACAGCATCTTCGGCGTGAAGGTGAAAAAATCCTCGGCGTTGAAGCTGAGCGGCACAATCACCATTATCGGAAAGATCAGGAAAAAGAAGATCAGACCGCAGATCACCCGGAACGTGTAGTACCAGGCCCGCTGTGCGGTGGATGCATATGGAGGAAGAGCCATCCGATTACCCCAGCTTCACGTTATCGATACCGACGATCTTGTCGTAGACGTAGTAGAGCGTCAGGACCACCACCAACAACATCACCCCAAGGGCTGCGCCCAGGCCCCAGTTCAGCGAACTTGAGATGTGGTAGGCGATCCGGTTCGAGATGAAGATGCCCGAGGTGCCGCCGACCAGTTCCGGCGTGATGTAGTAGCCGATCGACAGGATGAACACGAGGATCGCCCCGGCGCCGATGCCCGGAACTGTCTGCGGGAAGTAAACCCGCCAGAACGCGGTCCAGTCGTTTGCACCCAATGACTTCGCGGCGCGCAGATAGGTCGGTGGGATGGTTTTCATTACCGAGTACAGCGGCAGGATCATGAAGGGCAACAGGATGTGGGTCATCGCGATGACCGTCCCGGTGGCGTTGAACATCATGCTCAGCCGGTTTTCGTCGCTGACTATCCCCAGGGCTACAAGTGTATCGTTTATGACACCTTGCTGTTGTAGCAGCACGATCCAGGCCGATGTGCGCACCAGAAGTGATGTCCAGAAGGGCAGCAAGACGAGGATCATCAGCATGTTCGATGTCCTCACCTTCAGGTTAGCCAGCAGCCACGCTATCGGATAACCAAGCAAAAGGCAGGTGGATGTGATGGTGATCGACAGGATCATCGTGCGCTTGAGCAGGAACAGGTAAATCCGCTCGTCATCCGGCTTCATCTTTATTCCGTCTTCGGTCGACTGTGCATCGACCGCCGACAGAAAATAACTTGCTGTGTATTTCCCGGAAAGACGCTTGATCGTCTCCCAGACGGCGACATCGCCCCAGCCCTTATCCATTTCGAGGAACTGCTCGCGATAATTGCCTTCCTTCAGCTTTTTCACCTTGCGGCCGGACGTGCGAAACAGGCTGGAGATGCCCGGAGTCTCGTAATTCAACCGTGAGCCGAGCCGGGTATGGATCTTCGCCGCCATCGCGACCTTGAGGTCGGCGGCCAGTCCGGCAAAGACCGGCTCGCCCGGCGCCTCTCCAGAAGACGGGTCCCAGTCCTTCAGTGCCGCGGTCGTGAGCGGCAGCGTGTCGTGAACGATCTGGTTCTCGACCGAACGG
>DATLAW010000105.1:0-8016 GCA_035527255.1 Thermohalobaculum sp.
TGATCGTGCTGACGGCTGGAATGCGCGCGGCCGGGTTGCTGGGGCCGGGCACGTTGTTCACCTCACTCTACCGGATGCGATTGGATGGAGTGGCCGACTTCGACGCCGTGCAAAAGACCTTCATCGGCAGTTTCCCGGACAGCGGTGGACGCTGGCGCGACCGGGAAAACGCCGCACCGGGTGTGCAGCGCTTTGTTACCCGGATGGGGGCGTTCCTGACCTTGGCCGGGTTGGCGGCATTGGCCATTGGCGGGGTTGGGGTTGGCGCGGCTGTGCGCGGTTATCTTGATCGCAAGACCCGGACCATCGCTGTATTGCGAACCATTGGCGCTGGCGGCGGCGAGCTCATAGCCGCCTATGCATTGCAGATCGCGGTGATCGCCGGGATCGGGATCGCGGTTGGCCTGGCGCTGGCGGCGGGTCTGGTGGCGCTGGCTGGGCCGTTGATCGCGGATCGGCTGCCGGTGCCGGCGGAATTCACGATCTATCCAAAGCCGCTGGCGGCGGCGGCATTATACGGCGCGCTGACCGCAGCCCTGTTCACGATGTGGCCGCTGGCCCGGCTGCGCGAGCTGCGTCCGGCAATTCTGTTCCGCGATATGGGCGAGGGCGGCGTGGTCTGGCCGCGGCGCTGGACAATGGTGGCCCTGGCGTTGATCGGACTATCGTTGGGCGCTGCAGTGATCGGACTGTCGGGCGAGCCCAAATTGGCTGCTTGGGTGATAGGCGCGGTGGGTGCCGGATTTGTGCTGTTGCGGGCGATGGGCTGGGCCGGGCGGCGAACGGCGCGGCGATTGAGCCACTCTCGCAGTTTGCACCATCGGCCCGGGCTGCGATTGGCGATGGGCGCCATCGGCGCGCCGGGCGGGCAGACCGGCGACGTGGTGCTGGCGCTGGGCCTGGGCCTCGGCGTACTGGCCGCCATCGGCCAGATCGACGCCAACATGCAACGGATGATCCGCGAGCAGTTGCCTGAGGGCAGCCCGGCGTTCTTCTTCGTCGATATCCAGAACCACCAACTTCAGGATTTTCGGACGCTGATGCAGGGCATTGATGGCGTCGGTAAAATCGCCAGCGCGCCGATGATGCGTGGCGTCATCACGCACCTGAACGGGGTGTCAGCCTCCGAGGTAAAGATCGACCCGGACGGCGCCTGGGTATTGCGCGGCGATCGTGGAGTCAGCTATGCGGCCCAGCCGCCCGAGGGCGCGGTGATCACCGACGGTTCATGGTGGGCCGAAGATTACACTGGCGAGCCGTTGGTCAGCTTTTCGGAGCATGAAGCCGGCGAGCTGGGGCTGGCGGTCGGCTCGATGATTACAGTCAACGTGCTTGGCCGCCCGATCACCGCCCGTATCGCCAGCCTGCGACAGATCGAATGGCGGGGCTTGGGTATCAACTTCCTGATGGTCCTGAACCCGGCGGCGCTGGCGGGCGCGCCGCACGGACATATCGCCACGGTTCATGCCGACGTGGATGCCGAGGTCGGAGTCATGCGCGCTGTTGGTGCCGCTCTGCCGAATGTTACCGTGGTTCGGGTGCGCGATCAGATCGACCGCGTCTCAGTGGCGCTACGCGACCTCGGCGCGGCGACGCGGTGGGTATCAGCGGCGCTGTTGGCGACCGGACTGGTGGTGCTGATCGGTGCTGCGGCCACTGCGGCTGAGCGGCAAGTGGCCGAGGCGGCGATCCTTAAGGTGCTGGGCGCGGGGCGGCGGCGCATCCTCGCCAGTTTCGCGCTGCGCGCTGGGATTTTGGGTGCGCTCGCCGGGGTCGTGGCATTGGTTTGGGGGCTGACAGCAGCCTGGGCGGCGACGCGGTTTCTGCTGGATGGACCGTTTGTGCTGCAACCTGTCGTGGCGCTGACGGTGGTTGCCGGGGGCGCTGGGCTCAACCTTCTGGCCGGAATGTTCTTCGCCGCCCGCCCGCTGCGTTTGCGGCCCGGGCAGGTTTTGCGCCGCGCCGCTGGGTAACTGGCGGAAAATTGACCGGATTCTCTTGAAAAATCAGCCCGTTTCTACGATATTAGATGTCGAGCGGATGCCACTCCGGTGACCGCATGGAATTTTGACCTCCAACAAATGAGCAGAGGGCAACACATGGCCAACACGAGTTACGGAAATACCCAGACGATCACCCGCACCGCGGAGATCGATGCTGGTTTGCGCGCCTATATGAACAAAGTCTACGCGCTGATGGCCTTTGCGATGATCATCACCGGCCTGGTGGCCTATGTGGTGGGCATGGACGCTAGGGCCCTGTCCGTTGGCCAGCCGACC
The DNA here is from genome assembly GCA_035527255.1 of Thermohalobaculum sp. Lineage (GTDB taxonomy): Bacteria > Pseudomonadota > Alphaproteobacteria > Rhodobacterales > Rhodobacteraceae > Thermohalobaculum. The sequence goes on from DATLAW010000105.1 coordinate 2,280, forward strand.
ACGCTGATCCCCGCGGGCATGCTGGCGGCGATGTTCTCGTCGCCGCTGGTCTATGTGATCATTTTCGCGCCGCTGGCCGTCGTTTTTGGTCTGAGCGCGATGATCAACCGCATCAGCGCGGGCACCGCGCAGTTGGTGTTCTGGGGCTTCGCGGGGCTGATTGGGCTGTCGATCAGCTCGATCTTCGTGGTCTATACCGGGTTCTCGATTGCCCAGACCTTCCTGGTCACCGCGATCGCCTTCGGCGGCCTCAGCCTCTACGGCTACACCACCAAAAAGGATATCTCGGGCTGGGGCAGCTTCCTGATCATGGGCGTGATCGGCCTGATCGTCGCCTCGATCGTCAACATCTTCCTGGCGTCCTCGGCGATGCAGTTCGCGATCTCGGTGATCGGCGTGCTGATTTTCGCCGGCTTGACCGCCTACGACACCCAGAAGATCAAGAACACCTATCTGACCATGCGCTCGACGCCGGGCGGAGAGGCCTATCTGGAGAAGGGCGCCGTGATGGGCGCGCTGAACCTGTACCTGGACTTCCTGAACATGTTCATGTTCTTGTTGCATTTGATGGGAAACCGCAATTGATGTTGCCAGCTTAAGGCAACACCACACGGCTGAAATGCCGAAAGGGCCGGGGCGTTCCCCGGCCCTTTTGCTTATATGCATCGAAACGAAAAAGGGCAGCGTCGCCGCCGCCCTTATGTCCCTCGCATGATCGTGGGCAAGCCTACTTGATCTTGCCTTCCTTGAACTCGACGTGCTTGCGCACCACTGGGTCGTATTTGCGCACTGACATCTTATCGGTCATCGTGCGCGAGTTCTTCTTGGTCACATAGAAGAAGCCCGTTCCAGCCGTCGAGTTGAGGCGGATCTTAACTGTGGTTGGTTTTGCCATCTTATCTTCTCCTGAGAGGCTCCAGCCCCCCTACAGTCGCACCCATGCAATCAGTGGGGCGCGTTGAATTCCAAGGCCTCGTTACCTACTCATCTGCCCGGCCCTGTCAAGGGGTTTCGCTTGCCAGCGATCCGTATCAACATCAGAATTAGATACGCAATGGCGAGCACCGCCGAGGCAATCAACAAGCCGTCCGGCGGAATTGCGTCCATGGCGAACCCGAACATTACCGGCGAAATCAATGCGCCGATGCCATAGGCCAGAATGATCGCGGCATTGGCGACCGCCAGCTTGTCGCCCCGGTAGCGGGCGCCGATTTCGGTAAGTGCGACCGAGTACAGTCCGACCGAAACCGAACCCCAGGCCGCAGCCGCCACCGCCATCAACCAGAACGACGATCCTGCCGCGATCATCGTCAGCGGAGCAATTGCCGAGCCTGCTGCCGCCACCGCCAGTATATGACGGCGGTCAAACCGGTCGGCGGCCCAGCCTAGCGGCAGTTGCAGCAACATCGCGCCGAACGCGAAGACCGACAGCAGCAGGGCGGCGTCGGCCTCGCTCAACCCGCTTCGTACGCCCCAGACCGCGATCAGCGCCAGGGCACCGAACTCGATGGTGCCGAACAGAACCACGGCGAAGACCACGCCGGGATCGGTGACAAAAACACCAAGGGCCGCGAACGGCGATGGCGGATCCTCGCTACTGGCCTCCGGGGCCGAGGACAGGCCCCACAGGATGGGCACCAACCCGACCAGCATCACGGCCGAGGCGACAGCGAACGGCAACATACCGTCCAGCCCGGTGAGGCTGAGGATCAGCGGCCCCAGCGCGAAGCCGCCGGAGACGCAGAGCGCATAGATCGCGATGATCCGTCCCCGGCTTATCTCCGGCGCGGCGGCGACGATCCAGTACTCGGAGGCGAAGAACAACACCGTTCCGGCGAAGCCATAGATCAGCCTCAGACCAGTCCAGTACCAGAAACCCTGATACAGCGGGATCGCCAGCATCATCACCGCCAGCGCCAGCGCCGCGCCGGTCATCAGCCGGCCGATGCCGATCCGGCGCAGAAGGGCCGGCATCGCCGGCGCGCCAACCACGATGGCGATCGCGGCGGCCATTGTGTTGACTCCGATCAGGGCACCGCTGGCACCCATGCGCTCGAGCATCAGGCCGAACAGCGGGTAGCTCATCGACATCGAGATGCCGAACAACGTGATCGCGGCAATCGGGGCAATTTGCGCACTCAACGCGCTGTGGCTGGCCGAGCGTTGCATCGGGGTGCCGATCAGAGTGTGTCGATGAAGGACTTGCCTTCTGCGTGGTGGAAAAATGGTGCGGATCGGTCGGCACTGATCGGGCAGGAATTTTCATCGCCGAGCCGGGCTTCGACTTCGGCGAGGACCACCTCGGTTATAAAGGGTAAGTCGAGCCTGCGTGCCTCGGACAATGTCAGCCAGCTCAGGAAGGTCAATTCGCCGCTGGCCCCGGAAAGATCGTCGAGATCACCACTGACGCGGGCGGCATCGACCATGAAAAACCTGGCGTCGAAACGGCGTGGCCGCCCTGGTGGCGTGATGGCCCGAAATATAAACTCCAGCGCATCGGCGGCGGGGCGGTGGCCAGCGTCGAAAAAGGTCTGCCAGTCGGCGGTAAGGTTGCCGGGCCGGATGCCGATTGGGTGCGCAAGGGCGAGGCCGGTCTCCTCCCACAGCTCGCGGATCGCCGCCATCGCCAACGCTTCGGCAAGCTCAGGATCCGCGCGAAGGCGCAGGCGCCTTGCGGTTGGCTCCGGCAACAGGCGCGCGGCGGGGATGTCGCGATCCTCACGGTCAACGCCGCCGCCGGGGAATACGAACTTCGAGGGCATGAAGGCGGCGCCCTTGCCCCGCTGGCCCATCAGAACGCGCGGATCCGGCCGGTCGCGGCGGACCAGAATTACCGAAGCGGCGTCGCGGATTGCATCTTTAGGGGGTTGGGTGCCAGGCATTACTATTCCATCGCGGATGATCCGGCGAACTATGGGGCCGGGTCACCGGGGTGTCCAGCTTTGGGGCCGATGATCTAGCCGCGGTCGTCAAATCCGTGCATGCGCTTTGCCCATTGAAAGGCCACAACCATGCCCTTGACCCGTGGCAACAGCCACATCGTCAGCCCCAGCGTCATCGCCGGCCAGATTGACCAATGGACCCACAGCGGTGGCGCGAAGTTGACCTCGACTATCAACAGGCTGCTCACCAGCACATGGCCGACGATCAGGATCGTTGCCCATGCGGGCAGGTCGTCTGCGCGGTGATGGTGCAGGGCCTCGCCGCAGGAGGCGCAGTGGTGGCGGATCTTGAGATACCCGCTCATCATTGGGCCGCCGCCACAATTGGGGCAGCGGCACCGCCAGCCGCGCAGCAACGCCGGCCTCAGCGCCCGCTCTCCGGAGCTGGTCGCTTGATCGTTTGGGCTCGCGACATCGCCGAGATCGAGAATCAGGTTCTGTTTCATCGGGCAAAACTAGGAGCAGACTACCCGGCGCGCATCCGCGCAAAATGTCTTGCGGCACCATGTCGCGAACGATCGCCGGATCTGCAACGCAATTTAATGCCGTGATCGACGGAAATGGCGCGCAGCACCGTTCTTAGGTCAACAACTTACGAAACTGACGGGTCTCGTGGCGTGATCGGGTCCCATATTCGAGAGTGAGCCTGAAAATGAAACGACCTTTTGCTTATGCTTTGATCGCCGTGGCCGTGCTCGGCGCCGGTACTTCGCTGGCGTTGGCCCAAGGAGGCCACAGTGGCGGTCGCGGACATGGTGACCGGATGATGCGCCACCTGGACCTGAACGGCGACGGCGGAATCAGTCCGGATGAGGCCAACGCGGTGAGAGCCGTGCATTTCCTGCGACTGGATACTGATGGCGATGGCATCATCACCGAGGCAGAAATGCTGGAAAGGATGCAAAAGCGAATCGCTGAGCGGATTGCCAAAAGATTTGCCATGATGGACCAGAACGGCGATGGTCGGGTCGAGCGCGCCGAATTCGAGGAAACTGGGACGGCTCGGTTCAAACGGCTGGACGCTGACGGCGATGGCCGGGTCTCCACCGAGGAATTTCGCGCCCAGCAGCATGGCAGGGGGCGGGGCAAGCACGATGATACGCTCCCGGTCGAATAAGGAACGGAGTGCAGTGGAAGGGTTAGGCAGGATTGATGCCGGCGATGTTGGACGCCAGTTCGGATGCCGCACTGGAGATATCCAGTGCCGACGAAGATGCCTTGCTTCTGTCCAAGTTCGCGGCTGGCGATCAGGGCGCGGCGAGGGAGCTGACGGATCGGCTGTTGCCGGGGGTGCTGCGGCAAGCCTGGCGCATCCTGGGCGACGAGGCGGAGGCGGAGGACGTGGCGCAGGATGCGATGTTGAGATTGTGGCGACAGGCTGGCGATTGGCGGGCTGGCGAGGCGCGGATATCGACCTGGCTGTATCGGGTGACCCACAACCTGTGCATCGACCGCATTCGCAAGCGTCGGCCGACGACGGCGATCGAGAATGTCGCCGAGCCGGAAGACCCGACGCCGAGTGCATTGGAGAGATTATTGAATTCCGAGGAAAGCCGGGCACTGGCCCGAGCTATCCTCGCCCTGCCGGAGCGTCAACGCCAAGCGGTAGTGCTGCGCCATTTCGAGGGGCTTTCGAACCCCAAGATCGGCGACCGGCTAGAATGCTCCGTCGAGGCAGTCGAGAGCCTGTTGGCTCGAGCACGCCGCCAGTTGACGGTGGATATGAACGAGAAGTGAGAGGTTACTGGGTATGACTGACAAAATTCCTTTCGATCTCGACGCCGCGCTGGCGGCGCTGGAACAAGACGAACGGGCAGTGTGGCCGAAGGTTTCCGAGAAGCTGCAGATGCGGGTGCTCGGCGACGCCGCTGAAGTTGCGGTGGCGCGCGCGCGGACAACTGCGCCGGTGTCACGTGCTCCGGTACGTTCTGGAGGGTTTCATTGGTTCGGCCTGTCCGACGTCTGGTCGGGCGCCGCGATCGCAGCCGTAACGCTGTGTCTGTTTGTCGGCTTCGGTGTCGGCTACGAAGCAGGACCGGAGCTTATGGCGCAGGCTGGTCTAGGTGATACCGCAATTGCCTTTGCTGAGGATGACGGTGGCGGGTTCTCACCGTTTGAGGACGTATTATGAGGAGAGCCAGTTGATGACTGAGACTGGCGAAAAGCCCGGTTGGCGTCATTCTCCAGGCTGGATGAAGCTGCTGTTAATCGTGTCGCTTTCGACGACCGTTGCAGTGGCAGGCTTGGTTGGTGGCAATGCCATTCGGCATTGGAATGGCGAGCCTTACAGCAGCGCGAGACAGAACGAACCCGGACTCGACCGGCGTCAATCGCGGGTATTGCAGATGGTGCCCGAGGCTCGGAGAGCCGAGGCCCGCACAATCCTGTTGGCGCGCGAGGATGAATACAGCGCCGCTCGTGACAGGATGATGGCGGCCCAGAAAGCCTTCGTCGAGGCAATACGGCAAGACCCTCTCGACGCTGAAAGGCTTGCCGCTTCGCTGGAGGAGCGGCGGGCTGCCAGCAGTCGGGTGTGGGAAATCGGCTACGAACAAATGGCCGAAATCGCCCGACTGCTCACTTCGGCCGAGAGGGCAGAGATGGCGAACCTTCTTGAGGAACGAACCAAGCGCTGGATGGAACGCCAGGAACGCAAGGGGCAATAAGCATCATGGGTTTTTGTCAGTGACGGAGGCCGACAGTCACGCGGCTGTGGCCAACGTTACCATGTTGCGGCCCTGGCTTTTCGACGCATAAAGCGCTCGATCAGCGCGACCGATCAGGGTGCCGCCGGA
>DATLAW010000106.1:0-13973 GCA_035527255.1 Thermohalobaculum sp.
GTCGGCGGCTGTTTTGCCGAGGTCGACGTCACCTACCCAAAGCTGGAGCCTCTGCGCCGCCGCCACGAGGCATTGCGGCGGGTGTTCGGCCTGATGGTCGAGGATGTGCTGGCCGAAAGCCGCGCCCGGCTGGAGGCCCGCGCGCCTGCCTCAATGGCCGCCGTTCAGGCGCTGGACGAGCCGGTTATTGTCTTCTCCGGTCGCATGGCGGGCGACATCGAGGTGATCAAGAGCTTCCTGTTCCGCCGCATGTACCGCCATTACAAGGTCCGGCGCATGCGCAACAAGGCGACCGGGGTGGTGCGCGATCTGTTCGACATTTTTCTCGGCGATCCCGGCCTGATGCCGGTCGAGTGGAGCGACGCCGCGGCTGACGCAACCTCGGAGGAGTTGCGCGCCCGGACCGTTGCGGACTATATCGCCGGCATGACCGACCGCTTCGCGCTGGAGGAGCACCGGGTTCTAACTGACCCCTCCGCCCGCGCCTGATACCTCCGGGAGCCGTGATGAATCTGTTTGCCGAGATCAAGACCGTTGTGCTGGAAGCCGTGGCACGCCTCGCCGCCGACGGCGTGTTGCCCGGCGAGCCTGCCACCGGTGGCATCACCGTCGAGCCACCGCGCGATGCCAGCCATGGCGACATGGCGACCAATGCGGCGATGGTGCTGGCCAAGCCCGCTGGCGTGAACCCGCGCGATCTGGCGGAAAGGCTGGCGGCGTTGCTGAAGGCTGACAGCCGCATCGCCGAGGTCACCGTCGCTGGGCCTGGTTTCATCAACCTGCGTCTGGCGCCCGCGATGTGGCGCGGCGTCATTGGTGTGGCCCTGGCCGAAGGCGCCAGTTTCGGTCGCTCAAAAATGGGCGCCGGGTTGAAAGTCAACGTCGAATACGTCTCGGCCAACCCCACCGGCCCGCTGCATGTCGGCCACACGCGCGGCGCCGTCTTTGGCGATGCGCTGGCCAGCGTGCTTGATTTTGCCGGCTACGACGTCACCCGTGAATACTACATCAATGACGGCGGCGCGCAGGTCGACGCGCTGGCCCGCTCGGCCTTTGAGCGTTACCGCGAGGCCCACGGCCTGTCGCCGGAGATCGCCGAGGGGCTGTATCCCGGCGACTACCTGATCCCGGTTGGCGCGGCGATGAAGCAGAAGTTTGGCGATAGCCTGCTGAACCAGCCCGAGGAGGCCTGGCTCGGCACGATCCGGGACTTCGCCGCCGACATGATGATGGACCTGATCCGCGCCGATCTGGCTTCGGTCGGCGTTGTCATGGATGTGTTCTACTCCGAGAAGTCGCTCTATGGCAGCGGCCAGATCGAGGCGACCCTGGCCGACCTCGACAGCCGCGGGCTGATCTACGAGGGCGTGCTCGAGCCGCCGAAGGGCAAGGTTCCCGAGGACTGGGAGCCGCGCCCGCAGACCCTCTTCAGGGCGACCGAATATGGCGACGATATCGACCGGCCGATTCGCAAGTCGGACGGCGCCTGGACCTATTTCGCTCCTGACATTGCCTACCACAAGAACAAGATCGACCGCGGCTTCGACCTGCTGATCGACGTGTGGGGTGCGGACCATGGCGGGTACGTCAAGCGCATGACGGCGGCGGTGGCAGCGTTGAGCGACAACCGGGTGCGGCTTGATACCAAGCTGTGCCAGCTGGTGCGGCTCTATAAGGGCGGCGAGCCATTCAAGATGTCGAAGCGGGCCGGAACCTTCGTGACGCTCAGCGACGTGGTCGACGAGGTTGGCGCCGATGTCACCCGCTTCGTCATGCTGACCCGCAAGAACGACGCGCCGCTGGACTTCGATTTCGTCAAGGTGCTGGACCAAAGCCGCGACAACCCGGTCTGGTATGTGCAATACGCCCATGCGCGGATCCACTCGCTGATGACACGGGCTGGCGAGGCCGGGCTGGCGACAGATGATTCGACCTTCGCCTCGGCGGAGCTTTCGGGCCTAGTTGACGACGCCGAACGCGGAATTATTCGCAAGATTGCCGAATTTCCACGTCTGGTTGAATCCGCTGCGACCCATCACGAGCCGCATAGGATCGCATTCTATCTGTATGATTTGGCAGCGGAATTTCATTCCTGGTGGAATCGTGGCCACGAAGATCCCGCGCTGCGCATGATCCGCGACGACGATCCGGGCCTCAGCAGCGCACGATTGGCGCTCGCTCGTACGGTTCAGGTTGTGATTTCGGCAGGTCTTGGTATTCTTGGGGTGACCCCAATGAACGAAATGAAGTGACCATGTGTTACATATAATGGGGTCTGAGCAGGACTAGCCCCCAGATACGGGGTGGATGGCAGGCACGGAACCCGGATGCGCGACGAATACGAGGACGAGTACTACGCCGACGACCAGGACGTTCAGCAAAGCTGGGGCGGCCGCGTTGCCGCACGCGCGTCGAAATGGGTCGGCGCCGCGCTGGCGTTGATCATTGTCGGCGCGATGGTGTTCTGGGCTTATGGGCTTGGCCAGCGGGACGCGTCGGCTATTCCGGTCATTCGCGCCGTACTCGAGCAGGCCAAGACGCAACCCGATGACCCGGGCGGCGCCGTGATCCCGCATCAGGACATCACAAGTTACACTGCCGGTGGCGGCGCGAGCGCTCCGACGGAGACTACTTTCGCCAAGCCGCCCGAGCGGCCGTCTGAGGCCGATGTCGCGATGGGTGCGCTGAAAGCGGCAGACGCGGAGACAACCGGCGCCGTGGCTTTGACGACCGGCACTGACACCGGCACCGGCGCTGACCCCGCGACCAAGCCGCGTTCATCTGCTGGTAACGGGACGGCGTTTGCCCCTGAGGTTAGCCAGTCGGCGCCGCGGCGCCCCACCGACTTGTCGCAACGAATGGCGGCGGCCCAGCAATCGATCTCTGCCGAAGCTGAACTTGCCGCCGGTGCCGCCGCCTCCGCCGTGCAAATCCAGCTCGGCGCATATCCGGACCGCGAGCTCACGCGGGCTGAATGGACCCGTATCTATCAAGCGAACCAGGATATCCTGTCCGGTCGTGCGCTTGTTGTGCAGAGTACAATCTCCGGAGGCCGGCGCTTCTTCCGGATGCGGGCAGGCCCGTTCAAGGACCGGGTCGAGGCACAGAACGTTTGTCGGGCATTGCAGGCTCGTGGTCAGGATTGCCTGGTTGCGGTCAACGGCTGATGGGCGCGCGCGCAGTCATATTCGGTTTGGCTGGACCGGAACTTTCGTCCGACGAATCGGAATTTTTTGCCGACAGCGATCCTTGGGGTTTCATTCTGTTTGCGCGCAATGTCGAAAGCCCGGCGCAGGTATCGCGCCTGACCGCCGATCTGCGCGACATGGCTGGGCGTAACGTGCCGGTACTGATCGATCAGGAGGGTGGCCGTGTCGCCCGCCTTGGCCCGCCGCATTGGCGCCGCTGGCAGCCGGTGATGCGGCTGTATGATGGGCGCGACGAGGCAGCGGCGCTGGAGGCGACCCGGCTGCGTTACCGGATCATCGCCGAGGAACTCGCGGCAGTGGGCATCGATGTCGATTGCATGCCGCTGCTGGACATTCCGGTGCCGGGCGCGCACGATGTTATCGGCGAACGCGCCCTTGGCAACGAGCCGCAATCGGTGGCACGCCGGGGCAGGGCGGTCTGCGAAGGATTGCGGGCCGGTGGCGTGTTGCCGGTGATCAAACACCTGCCGGGCCATGGCCGCGCCGCCGTCGACAGTCATCACGCGGTGCCCCGGGTCGACACCCCTCGCGCTATTCTCGAATCCATCGACTTTGCCGCGTTCCGGCCCCTGGCCGAAGAGGCGCTGGGGATGACCGCACACGTCGTCTACGAGACAATCGACCCGGAGCATTGCGCCACCCACTCACCCAAGGTGATCGAAGCGATCCGGCGAGAGATCGGCTTCGAAGGGCTGCTGATGACCGATGACCTGTCGATGAACGCGCTGACCGGCAGCATGGCGGACCGCGCTACCGACGCGCTGGCGGCTGGCTGCGACGTGGTCCTGCACTGCAACGGCAACATGGCCGAGATGCGCGAGATCGCCGCCCATACGCCGCCACTCGCAGGCTGTGCCGCCGAGCGCGCGGCGCGGGCCGAGGCGGAGCGCGGTGCCGTCGAGGATATCGACATCGTCGCCGCCGAGGCACGCTATTCAGAACTGACTGGGGAGAGGTTGCATGCCTGAAGGCGCTCCGATCATCGAGGCTGAGCCGTTTGACACTCCGCCGCGCGATGCGTTGCCCCGTGAACAGGCGGCGATCGACGCGGAGACCTTGAGTATCAATGTTGATGGCTTCGAGGGACCGCTGGATCTGTTGCTGACGCTGGCCCGGACCCAGAAGGTGGATCTGCGAAAGATTTCGATCCTACAGCTTGCCGAGCAATACTTGGCCTTCGTAATCGAGGCCAAGCGGCTGCGGCTTGAACTCGCCGCCGACTATCTGGTCATGGCCGCCTGGCTTGCCTACCTCAAATCGCGCCTGCTGCTGCCCCCACCGCATGACGATGGTGGGCCGTCGGGCGAGGAGCTTGCGGCTCACCTGGCGTTTCAGTTGGAACGGCTCGAAGCGATGCGCCGGGTCGCCGCGCAATTGATGGGGCGCGACCAGCTTGGTCGCGACATCTTCGCCCGTGGCATGAGCGAGACCGTCACCGTGAAGCGCCAGACCGAATGGAGCGCCTCGCTCTCCGACCTGCTGCGCGGCTATGCAAGAGTGAAAACCCGCGATGAATACCGCCCACTCCAGGTCGACCGTAGCGCCATCTTCTCGATGGATCAGGCGTTGGAGCGGCTGAAGAAGCTGATCGGGGTGGCGATGGAGTGGGGCCAGCTTGCCTCGTTCCTGCCCGAGGGATGGGCGCTGGAGCCAGCGAAACGCCGCAGCGCCATCGCCAGCACCTTCGCCGCTTCGCTCGAGCTGGCCAAAACCGGCCAGGTCGAGATCCGGCAGGAAGCAACCTTCGCGCCGATCTATCTGCGCGCGCGCCAGCCAGCTGGGGCTGATACATGAGCGTAGTGGAAAAAGTGGAGGCGCTGTTCGACGCGCCGCCGCTGGCCGAGCAGGAGCGTATGGTCGAGGCGATCCTGTTTGCCAGCGCCGAGGCCCTGACCCTGGCCCAGATTGGCGAGCGAATGCCGCACGGCTCCGACGCCAGCGCCGCCCTGGCGCTGCTGCGCCAGCGCTATATGGGACGGGGAGTCGCGGTGGCGAAAATCGGAACCGGCTGGGCCTTCCGCACCTCGCCGGACCTCGGTTTCCTGATGCGCCGCGAGGCGAAGGAGACCCGAAAACTCTCCCGCGCCGCCATCGAAGTCCTGGCGATCATTGCCTACCACCAACCGGCGACCCGGGCCGAGATCGAGGAAATCCGCGGCGTGTCGCTGTCGCGCGGCACCATCGATATCCTGCTCGATCTCGAATGGATCAGGCTGGGCCGGCGGCGCGAGACCCCTGGCCGGCCGATAACCTTCGTCACCACCAACGCCTTCCTCGATCACTTTGGCCTCGAGAGCGCCCGTGACCTGCCCGGCATCAAGGAATTGCGCGACGCTGGACTGCTCGACTCGACACCGCCACCGGGCGAAGTCGAGGATGAGGCGCTTGAAGATCAGGACCTTGGCATCGACGATATGTTCGAGGATGAACCCGAATAGCGCTCGTCGCGATCAAAACGCTGCAAGATTTGCGACCGGCAGCCAGCCCTCGCCGCCCGCACGATTTCGGCACCAGGCCCAACCGTGCGTCTCATGCAGGGCATTGACCGCTTCCCCCACCGGGCATGTAAGCTCGATTGCCGAGTAATCTCGGGCTGCGGTTGGCCTCCGATCAGTCTCTGCTACGAGATTGTCCGGGATCCATCCCTCGCGACCACATCGTGAAATGGCCCAGAGCCAGCGATGACGGTCCCAAATGTGCTCTCGCCCGGTCAGCGAGAGTTCGTCCCCCCGCACCAGCTTGATCGGATCATCGTAACTGGCAGCGTGATCTTTCTGTACGACCCGCAGCGCCATTGCGATCAAACCGGATCTTGAAAGTGCTTCGACAGCCGCAACTCCTGCCCCTGATAGTTCGAGCCGATCCCGGCGCCGTACAGCACGTCCGGCACCTCCGCCATGCGCTCGAAGACCAGGCGGCCAACCATCTGGCCGTGCTCGAGGGCAAACGGCGCCTCGTAGCAGCGCACCTCCAGCACGCCGCGTGATCCGGCCCCGCCGGTGGCGTGGTGGCCGAAGCCGGGGTCGAAGAAGCCCGCGTAGTGCACCCGGAACTCGCCGGCGATAGCCATGTAGGGCACCATCTCGGCGGCCGTCTGTGGCGGCACGTTGACCGCCTCGCGGCTGACCAGGATGTAGAACGCGCCGGGGTCCAGGATGATCGCGCCGTGGGCACCGGGGCTGACCGGCTCCCAGAACTCGGCCGGATCGTAGTGGTTCAACCGGTCGAGGTCGATCAGCCCGGAATGGGGCCGCGCCCGCCAGCCAACAATGCCGGTATCGCCGCGCCGGGTCAGATCAACCGAGAACCCAAGGCCGCCATCGATCAGCGCGTCGCCATTTACCAGCGGCTCACGGGCGTGCAACGCGCGCAGGTCGGCATCGTTGATCATCGCCTCGCCGCGGCGGAACCGGATCTGGTTCAGCCGCATCCCAGGACGCACCAGCACCGAGAACGTGCGCGGGCTGATCTCGGCGTAGAGCGGCCCGGTGTAGCCCGCCTCAACCCGGTCGAACTCGATTGAACGGTCGGTGATCAGCCGGGTCAGCAGATCGAGCCGCCCGGTCGAGCTTTTGGCGTTTGCGGCGGCGGAGATGTCGCAGGGCAGCGCAAGGGTTTCGGCCAGTTCAACAACATAGACGCAGTTGGTCTCCAGCACGGTGGAGTGTGTCAGATCGATTTCGTGCATGGCATAATCCGCCAGCCGGTCGGCGACGCTGCGGTTCTTGCCCGACAGGAAGCTCGCCCGCACCCGCCAGGCGCGGCGGCCAAGCCGCAGATCCAGGCTGGCGGGTTGCACCTGCTCGGTTAGGACCGACTCGGCGGCGGCAATTTCGCCACGCCCGATCATCGCGCGCAATTCCTGCGAAGGGACCACACCTTGGCGAAGATCGTTCATCTTAGCTCCATCCCACAAACAAAAGACGCCAGCGACATCGCCGCTGGCGTCTCGTGGTGGTCGGGCCGCGGAGATTCGAACTCCGGACCTCTTGCACCCCATGCAAGCGCGCTACCAAGCTGCGCTACGGCCCGACAATGGTGGAGCGGTTATAGCGGGTCCGGTGTTCAGTGCAATGGATATCGGGGGCGACACTTGGCGAAACCCAAGGAAATTGGCGGTGCCGGGAAACGCCCGTCCGAAGTCGACGGATTTCGTCGAGTCAAGGTAGTCTAACGCAAACAGGCTTCGCTGTGCGAAGCCCGGCATTCAATTCAATTGTGTTGTCAATACCGACTTTCAAGCCGCTCCAACAACGCTTCGAGCCGCGAGATGCTGGCGCGAATCCGATCTGGATCGACCGCCTCGACCACCTTTACCGTGCGCTCCGCTTTGACCCGTTCCTTAAGCGCCGATAGACGCTTGGTCGCGTCGGCAGGTACGGTGACCGAGACTTCCTGCGTTTGATCCAAATCTTCGGATCCGCGGGCGATCACGGATTTTGTGCCTTTTTCCCGCAAAACCTTCTGCGCACCCTTGATGGTCATCCCATCATCGTAGAGCAGCGCCTTGATGCCGCGAAGCAAGGAAACATGGTCGGGGCGGTAAAGCCGCCTTCCGCCGCCACGTTTCATCGGCTTGATCTGGGTGAAGCGCGTTTCCCAAAACCGCAAAACGTGCTGCGGGAGACCAAGGTCATTTGAAACTTCACTGATTGTACGGAACGCGTCTGGAGATTTTGACGGACTACCCGAAAGCGACTCAGCAGTGACTACCATTACTCAACACTCCCGCCATTTACTCTATCCTTCATAATATGAGAGGGACGGAACACCAGTACACGGCGCGGGTCGATTGGGACCTCTTCGCCTGTTTTAGGGTTACGACCCATGCGCGCGCCCTTATCGCGAACCGCGAAGGTGCCGAAGGAAGAAATCTTTACATTCTCGCCCTTTACCAAGGCATCTGAGATTCTTGCCAGAACTGTTTCCACCATTTCAGCAGACTCATTCCTGGACAATCCAATCTCACGATAGACTGCCTCGCTAAGGTCGGATCGCGTTAACGTATTACCCGCCATCGTCCGGCCTCCCTATCAAAATTCAACACAACACGGTCACGCACAACCATGAGTATAATTTAATATGGGAAAAAGAGTCAATGTCAATGACTTGGGAAGCACTATGTAACTTAAAGTAAAGCTTTAGGGTTGTGTGGCTACCAGCGCAAGAGTGCCGAACCCCATGCCAAGCCACCGCCGATTGCCTCCATTAATAGTAAATTTCCTGGCACGATTCGCCCATCTGAAACGGCAATCGACAATGCCAGAGGGATTGATGCGGCCGAGGTGTTGCCGTGATCGTGAACGGTCACAACGACCTTGCTCATTGGCACGCCGGTCTTTTTTGCTGTGCTTTCAATGATCCGCAGGTTGGCTTGATGTGGTACGATCCAATCGACGTCGATGCCGGTAACGCCGACTTTCTCCATTACCTCGTCGGCCACTTCGGCCAATTTAACGACGGCATGGCGGAAAATCTCGCGCCCCTCCATCTGCACAAATCCTGTGTCCTGGGTGGTCGAGGGGCCGCCCGAGACATAGAGCAGCTCGTTATACGCGCCGTCGGAGTGCAGGCAGACGCCAAGGACACCGCGATCGGTGGTATTCCCGTCTGCTTCCGTGGCTTCGAGAATCACTGCCCCAGCGCCATCGCCAAACAGGACGCAGGTGCTGCGGTCATTCCAGTCGAGGATCCGCGAGAAGGTCTCGGCGCCAATCACCAGCACCCGGCGTGCCATTCCCGAAAGGATCAGACTGTTGGCATTGGCGACGGCGTAGATGAAGCCGGCGCAAACCGCGTGCAGATCAAAAGCGAAACCGCCATTCATACCGATGGCGTGCTGTACCCTGGTCGCAGTAGCTGGAAATGTCTGGTCCGGTGTTGCGGTCGCCAACACGATCACATCGATGTCTGCTCCGGTTAGCCCGGCATTCTCGAGGGCGGCGCGGGCGGCGGCGATCGCCAGGTCCGAGGTCTTCTCGCCGTCGGCGGCGACGTGGCGCTGACGAATGCCGGTTCGGGTGGTGATCCATTCGTCGGTCGTATCGATCCGTACAGCGAGTTCCTCATTGGTCACTATCCTCGATGGCAGATAGTGGCCGCAGCTGATCGCCCTGGCGCGCGTTACGCTCATTCTCCGCCCTCTTCACGCTGACTGCCCGCACGGGGGTCACCCGCCGCGTCCAACCTGGC
Source organism: Thermohalobaculum sp. (assembly GCA_035527255.1). GTDB lineage: Bacteria > Pseudomonadota > Alphaproteobacteria > Rhodobacterales > Rhodobacteraceae > Thermohalobaculum. The sequence continues at coordinate 9,402 of DATLAW010000106.1, forward strand.
AAGTTGTGCCGCAACCAGCGTCGGAAAATCAATCTCCGCCATCTTCGCAGCAAGTTCGATGGCCGAGGCAAAGCCAATTGCATCTGCACTACCGTGGCTCTTCACCACCGAGCCGTTGAGCCCGAGGAATACTCCGCCATTTGAGCGCCGAGGGTCGATCCGTTGGCGCATCCGCTTCAACGACGTGACGACGAACAGAGCGCCAAAGCGCGACCAGAAGCTGTGCTGGAAGGCATCGCGAAGCGCTTCACCGATGAAGCTAGCCGTGCCCTCTGCCGCCTTCAGTGCGACATTGCCAGTGAAGCCGTCGGTGATGAAGACATCTGCCGTGGTCTTCGAGATATCGGTTCCCTCGACGAAACCAACAAAGGTGAAGCGATCGCTGGCGGCGGCCTCGATCATGGCGACTGCGTCGCGCAATTCCGCCGGACCCTTGCTCGGCTCGGTGCCCATGTTCAGCAGGCCGACCCGCGGCCGCTCGATACCAAAGTTCAGATGAGAATATTCGGCGCCCATAACGGCAAACTGGAGCAAGTTGCGCGCGTCCGCGCGGACATCCGCCCCCATGTCCAGCACGATATTGAATCCATGCGGAGCCCGCGATGGCCAGTTTGCCGCAATCGCAGGCCGGTCGATCCCTGGTGCCTTGCGCAGCAGGAAAATTGACATCGCCATCAGGGCGCCAGTATTGCCGGACGAAATCGCGACCTTCGCCTCGCCCTGCGCCACTGCATCCAGTGCATGCCACATCGAGGTGTTGCGGCCATCGCGCAGCGCTCGAGAAGGCTTTTCCGACATGGAAACAGCATCAGGGGCGTGGCGGACATCGCAATGCGTCTGGAGGTCGGGGCGGCGCTTCAGCAATTCACCCAACTTGGTTTCATCGCCATGAACGATGAAACGCAAATCGTGATTGCCTTTAAGAGCGTGGGCCATGCCCTTCAAAATCGGGGCGGGCCCCCGGTCACCCCCCATCGCGTCGATGGAAATCACGGTGCTCCGGCTCATGTCTCGATCCCCGGCGCGGGTTTCGCCCCGCCCAAACGACTTTGCCTCACCGTAAACCGGGATAACCGCACAATCCGGGAACGGCGCGCGATTACGCCGCGTCGTCGTCCAGATCGGCTTCTGCGACCTGAGCCACGACCTCGCGGCCACTGTAGTGGCCACAAGCGCCACAAACATGGTGCGGCAGTTTAAGCTCGCCGCAATTTGCGCACTCGTTGCTGGATACAACCTTTAGCGCGTCGTGCGAGCGGCGCATGTTGCGTTTTGACCGGGTCTTCCGGTTTTGTTGGACGGCCATGTCAATCCTCTGTCTAGTCGCTCGGGCAGTTATTGCGGCCGATCCGCAGGCCCGGTTGTTCTTCGGTCTCCAGAGTGGCCATCAATCGGGTTATTCGGGCGCGATCGGTAACTGATGCGCTCGGACCGAACCATTCGAGGAAACGAGAGGCGGAAAATAACCTTTTTGCCCTTAGGAGCAAGAGCTTTTTTCCGGGCTGTGCCAGCAGGACGCACGTCGATGTATCCGCCGTGCTATCCGTCACCTTGGGTTGGGCCGCCTTTTAGAATTGCGAGGCTGGCAAAAGGTTGGTTGGCATCCCCGGTCAGAGGTGCGACCCCTGGCGGAGAAACGTTGATTTCCCCCAGCTCAGCACCCGCAGCGCGCGGGTAGGGATCGATCATCAATACCAGGCTTTCGATTGCAAGTTGGGCAAGATCTATGCTGTGGATGAAAGGATCAGGTGTATCCTCGTCATCAACCGTGACCAGCACCTCATGTTCTGGCAAGATATGCCCCGCTGGCAAGTATCGCCGTTCAACTTCGACATCGTGCCGGCTGGGCACCGGCGCCATTGACACGACACAGGACTGTTCGAGTTTGGCGACCAACCGGCCCCGTACCCGCCAACCAACTTTGCCGGTAGCCGAGATAAAACCCGCCAGGCTCAGCCGATCAATTCGATCGACATTGAGATATCGGGCCAGCGCCTTGAGTTCGCCCGCGTCAGCGGAGATGCGAAAAGGCGTCTCGACGTCTCGGCGAATTCTGGCAACGACCATCGGTCGCTGAAAAGGTGCCGAATGTTCGGTGGTGGAGATCTTGGTATCCATGTTCTCTCAGGTTGTGGCTTCAGAATTAAGTGTTGGGTAGCTCTATTTCTCCAGTGTGCACAATATGGGAGCCCTGCAGCCCAGATTGATCGCGTCGCTTGAATTTAAACTATCCGCAGAGTAGTGCAAACAGGTGATGAACACTGATAGCCTTTGATGAAGCGAGTGGCAGAATGAAGCGAGTAGCGGGTTTGGTTCTGGCGGTAGTGCTCGGCGCCGGGTTGTCCGGTTGCGCGGCCGAGGTGAAAACCCACGGCTATGCGCCTGATGACGAACAAATTGCCGAAATCGCGGCTGGAACGGATACGCGAGGGTCGGTTCGTCGCAAGATCGGTCGGCCGTCGACGTCAGGCGTCTTCACCGAGGATAGCTGGTACTACGTCTCGACGACAGTCGAGCATTACATGTACCATGAACCGAAAGTTTCAGATCGGCGCGTTGTCGCGATTGAGTTCGACACCAACGAGGTAGTGTCGGCGGTGAACGTCTTCGGCCTCGAGGACGGACGGATCATTGACCTGCAAACACGAACGACGCCGACCCATGGCCGCCAGTTGACCATATTGCAGCAGGCTCTTGGTAATTTCGGCAAGCTGACCGGCGAGGATCTGGTGCAATAGTCCGACACTCATGGTCGGACTGTGCGCTCACTGAGCGTTAGCAAGATCAGCGCGACGGAGGCGAGCACCAGCAGGGGGATGACCGCCAGGTTTACCGCCTGCCAACCGAGTTGTGCCATCAGCGCGCCCGAGCTGCCTGACGCCAACGTCACCATTCCCATCACCAGAAAATCGTTCAGACCTTGAACCCGCGCGCGCTCCTCGGGCAGATGAGCGCCAGCCAGCATCGTCGTGGCGCCGATGAAGCCAAAGTTCCAACCGACCCCGATCAGTGTCAGTGCCACATTGAAGTTGAACATCTCCATCCCGGACAGCGCCACCAGCGCTCCGGCCGCCAGAAGCGCCAGGCCCACCGCAATGATTCGCGGCGACCGGTAGCGGGCGATCAGTAATCCGGTGACGAAGCTGGGTGCATACATCGCCAAAACATGCACGCGGACCACCCCGGCGGCAGCGTCCGTGCCAAAGCCGTGATGCACCATCGCCAGCGGCGTCGAGGTCATCACCAGGCTCATCAGCGAAAAGGAAACCATGGCGCAAAGTATGGCGACAACGATCCTCCGCTGGGCCAGGATCTCGCGCCAGGGCCTGCCTTGGCGTTGGTCAAGCGGGCCGCGTGGCTGTAGCGGGATGTCGAGGAAAATCAGCGGTATGGCGCCCACCAGATTCAGCACAATCATTGCCCGGTAAGCACCGGCAAAGGGGATTGGCGCCATTGAATCCTTGAACCAGATCACCAATTCGGGCCCAATCACTGCTGCAATCAATCCCCCGACCATCACCCACGAGATTGCCTTCGGCCGATAATCGCGCGAGGCTAAATCAGCCGCGGCAAAACGATAGAAATTTTGCCCCGCCATGTATATTCCAGTGATCAAGCAGGCGATCAGCAGCAAGACGAAGCTACCCTCGACCAGCGCCTGTGCCGCCAAGGCGCCACCCGAAGCGCCCGCAGTCGCGCCGATCAGAAATCCGGTGCGCCGCCCCCAGCGCCCCATCAGCCACGACATTACCGGCGCCAATAACATTGCGCCCAGAACGATCATGGTGATCGGCAGTGTGGCTAACGCCTTGTTCTCGGCCAGCAGGCTGCCGGCCAGCCCGCCGAGAATGAAATGCACCGTCATCTGGGCGCCAAGAACCGCTTGCGCCCACAGCAGAAACGGTACCGCCCGCCGGGCGCGGGCGTCATCGACCTGCGGGTCAATCATTGAATTTTCGGGAGTCTCGCGCATCGCGCGAGACACTAAACCCGCCATCGTCGCCGTCAATCCCGGCTGGCGTCAGAGTGGCGTGGCGATCAGCCTCACCCCGCCCTCGGGCCGAACGGTCATTGACATCGTCGGGACCGGAAGCGGTCCGCCTGCATGGGTAAAGTTGAAACGGGCCAGCAGGGTGGCCAGGATGATATGCGCCTGCATCATTGCAAAGTTGGCGCCGACGCAGACCCGCGGACCAGCCCCGAATGGCAGGTACAGATAGCGATCCCGCTTGGCGGTTCTCTCGGGCGTGAAGTTGTCCGGATTGAAGGCATCCGGGTCATCCCACCACATCCGGTGCCGGTGCAGGGCATAAATCGGCATGAAAAGCGTGTCGTTCGGTAGTATCTGCCGCCCGGCGAGCACATCCGGTTCACGTATGTTCCGGGCCAGCAACCCAACCGGTGGATAAAGCCGCATGGCTTCCTCGATCACCTGACCGGTATAGGGCGTCAGCGCGAGGTGTCCGGCATCTGCCGGGGAATCGCCCAATGCCGCCCGCGCCTCGGTGCTACAGCGCATTTGCGCCTCCGGGTTGCCGGCCAGCAGCAACAGCGCCCATGACAGTGTCAGGG
>DATLAW010000107.1:0-2299 GCA_035527255.1 Thermohalobaculum sp.
TAAGCAATTTCTGTATTTCGGCCTTCGATTCCTCTTCCACCTGGGCTATCGCCGCCGCCCGCTCCCGTTCGATTTTTGCGACAGCCAACTCGACACGACGCTCGCAGTCGGCGACGCCGGCCTGAAAAACACGCTCTGACAGCATGTACCCGCCTGCGGCCATCAGCAGGATGACAAAGACGGTTCGGTCGAGCCGTAGGTAAATCGCGAGCGCAATAGCCACCCCAAAGCCGAGAAGCACCGTCAACATTCCGGCGCCAGAAAAGAGAAGTCCCAGAAGCCCGATCATCCAACACCATCCGACGACGCAGGTTCAACGCCCCCCTGGGCGACCGGCGGGCCGCCCCAGTCGGTCTGGTTGGTGATCCATTGCATCCCGTAGGCGAGCGCCGCAAAACCGAATACGGGTATCGCCAGCGCGGTCACGATGCCGGCCCGTGCCGAGACGAGATCCGGGTCGGAGCCTGTCATCGCGAAGATAGCCATGCCGAAAACGGCGAGCAGCATCGAGATTGCGACCTCGCGCTTGAAGGTTTTCCGGTACGGAATGAAATCGATCGGAGCAGGGTTAGCCATCGTCCGCCTCGAGATAGGCCGAGTGAACCCACCCGACGTAGCCGCCACGGGTGCGGACCTGCCACCACTCGCCCTCGGCCGACAGCTTCTCGACCGGACTTCCTTCGGGCAAAGCGCCCTTCTTCTCGCCCCCTGGCGTGGCGCGGAAATTCAACGTGGACGGCGCGACACCGACAACGCGATATTTCGCGGCCTTCATGCCCAGCTCGACGACCGGGTGCCTGGGCGGTAGCGCGCCATCGTCGAGAAGCGCAACGACCTCGCGCCTCAGCTTGTCGCCGCACGCCTTGTGCCCGACTACCGACTTGTCGAAGGCAATGCGGGCAATGTCCCACTTGCCACGCTGGGCGATGCCGAGCGTCGGCTGAACCTCGGCATGGGTGAGAACCGTCTGAGGCGTGACGGGGATATTGTAGCGCCGCGCCAGATCGGCGACGACCTGAAGCATCACCTGCCATTGTTCGGGCGTCATCGGCGACGGGCCGGCCTTGAATGGCCGCTCAATTGCGCCTCTCATGCAGGCCATCGAGACGCCGATCGAGCCAGTGTTGCAATTGCGAGTGTGTGCCGCGTAAGAGCCTCGGATTGGTCCCTGATTATCGCGGATCGATCGGTCGCCGCGCACGACTTCCCCGGCACCGCTGACGATCAAGTGATAATGCTTTCGGTCGAGCGCAGAAACGGTGTGAGAGCCGGCCGACCAGTGGATGATGATCCGCGTCATCTTCGCGGCCGGCATCCATGCTTTGGGGACAGTAGTCATATTCTCACTCCCTTCAGGTCAGGGTGATGTTTTCGGGCGGGGTCGCCGAGCGCACAACATTGGTGTGCTGCCCACAAGACGGGCACGGTACACGGGTTATGCCGATCAGCTTGCCGTCGACGGATTTGACACGATAATGCGATCGGTATTCGGCCCCACATGAGCAAAAGTTCATGTTTGGCTCGAATTGCAAAGCGGAATCCCAGCCGATCGAGCGGGCAATCTCGGAGCCGTTCAAGGCCATCACCACGGTTTTCATGTGGTTGCTCATTTGATTACCGTCCATTTCACAGGTGCTACACCCGATCGGACCATGCCAAGCTGCTTTGCAACCCCTCGGCTTACGTCAAGGGACCGACCAGTAATCACAGATGGACCGCGATCGTTCACGCGGCACGTTGCCGTGCGCCCGTTTCGGAGATTTGTGACCTTGAGCCGCGTGCCAAACCGATAGGATCGATGCGCGCATGTGGCTGCGTACTGGTTGAACCGCTCGCCACTAGCCGTCGTGCGCCCGTCAAACTTGGGTCCATACCACGACGCCTTTCCGCCGCCGGCCAGGACAGAACCGGTCAGGGTGACGACAAGAAACGCCGCAATGAGGATCGCTTTTGTCATCGATAGAGACCGATATCGGTCAGAAGGTTTTGCTTCGGCAGGATCATTCCAAGAAACTGAGCCAAAGCGCCCGGATCCGGCATCGAGGCTTGCTGCGGTTGCCGTATTTGCGGTGGTTGCCGTATTTGCGGTGGTTGCGGTGCGGCTGCAAGGCGCGGCGGAGCCGGCATGGCCGGCATATTGCCCGGCATCGGCCCGCTTGCCGGCGGTGCCGACTGGATGCGCGCCTGCTGCTCGCGGAGCTGGTCCGCGTGATTGCGGAACTTCTCGATATTGGCCGCATACCGCTGTTCGTGAACGAGTGTTGGGCCAACGCCTGCCGGCGCATAATTGTCACTGGTC
>DATLAW010000108.1:0-4879 GCA_035527255.1 Thermohalobaculum sp.
ACATCGATGGCGTCGGAGCCCAGAGCGTCTTCGCGGTATCCAAGGAAGGCCGCAAATACGTCATCGCCAGCCTCTTGGTCAAACAAGGTGTCGGGATCGCCGATGCGTGGTGCGTGCGTGACCAGTCGAAGGCCGAGGTGAAAGGATTCCTCGGACACATCCGTTCGGAAACGGAATCTCACGCGATCGACCCCAGATTCCTTGATATTCTGGTTCCACATTATTTGGCGGTCGGACAGAAGAATGGCAACGTACCGGCCGCTGGCTTTCTCGATTTTGTCGAAGCGATCGGCATCGAGAAATGGCAGCCCCGCGAATTTACTGCCGACGACCTGCTGACTTTATTAGAGCATGACATCGAGCCGGCCCACACCCATCCGACAGCAGTGGCCAAGGTGATTGAAAACAGCGGCGATTGGCACGACGAGTTTGATTTTATCGGCTCTTGGTTCGAACAAGATGCCGAGGTCGATGCCATCCTTGCCAAGAACCCCAGGTCCAACGGTCAGGCTAAGGTCAATTCCATCATGAAACTGGTCTTGGAACCCCACCGAGCCATGTGGGCAGAACGCTTCCTGTGGACGGCGCTTTGGTTGAAACAGAAACAGGATATGCTTTCACCTTGGGCAAACTTCTTCATCATCGGACGTGAACTCCATCAAGGTTGCCCGGTCAAAGATATCCCGGTCATGCGGGGCATCGCAGAGATGACTGTGATGGCAGAAATGATGAGGCCTTCGCCGTTTTGACACCGGTCAGCATCAGAATTGCGATCGACTTTCGCAATTGGCGCCAAACCGGGCGTTCGGGAAAATGCCCTAGCCTCGCCCGATTCCCGGTGCTAGTTCAGCGCCGAGGGGCGGGGCATGGCACCGGAAACTAAGACGGCGAGAGCGGGAGTGGCCAGGAAGCGTGGCGCCAGAGAACGCGCGGCTGCTGAGCGAGCGGCGAACGATCGCCGCGCGAAGCGCAGCGCGTGGTTTCGCCGCTTGCTGTTGGCTCCGTTGCGCTGGCTCGCCTATGCGCTGGGCGCGGCGGTTCTGTGGGTTGGGTCGTACACCGTCATCAACCCGCCCGGCGGCTATTATCTGGCGTCCGAGTGGGTCCGGCTTGGCACTATCCAGCGCGACTGGCGCGACCTGGAGGATATCTCGCCGGACCTCGCCCGGGCGGTGATCGCGGCCGAGGACGCCAATTTTTGCGATCACCTGGGCTTCGATCTGAAGGCCATCGAGCAGGCGCTCAAAGCCAATTCGCAAGGAAAGAGGGTGCGCGGCGGCTCGACCCTCAGCCAGCAGGTGGCCAAGAACGTGTTCCTCTGGCACGGCCGTTCGTGGCTGCGCAAAGGGTTGGAGGCGGGATTCACGGCGATGATTGAGATCATTTGGACCAAGCGCCGCATCCTCGAAGTCTATTTGAACGTCGCCGAGTTTGACGACGGCGTGTTCGGCGTCCAGGCGGCGGCGCGACACCATTTCGGTCGCGACGCCTCGGCTTTGACACTGGCCCAGGCCGCCCGCCTCGCCGCCGTTCTTCCAGACCCGAAGGGAAGGAACCCTGCCGCTGGCACTGACTTCATGAACCGCCGCGCCCGCGCTATCACCGAAGGCGCCCGGACACTCGAGGGCGAGAGGCGGGCGGCCTGTGTGGGGTGATCCGAGGCGCGATTGTTATCGCGACCGCACTGGTCATTCGACAAATGCGATCGCTTCGATCTCAACCAGCATCTCCGGCTCCGCCAACAAGGCCTGCACGGTGGTCCGGGCCGGCGGAGTATCCGGGAAAACCTTGGCGAATTCCTCATTCATCAACTGAAAGTGCCGGATGTCGGCCAGATAGACCGTGCATTTGAGGACATCGGCCGTTGTAGCGCCGCCTTCAGCCAACACCGATAACACATTCTTCAACGTCTGGCGCGTTTGCGCGCGAACATCGCCAATCCCGACAACGTTGCCGCTCTCATCCCAGGCAACCTGCCCCGCAGTCAGGATGAACCCCGCGGACTTCGCACCGGGAGAATAGGGGAAGGTCGGCCTCGGTTGAAACTCGAGATTTCTCGGCCTTAGGGTCTGTTTTGGCATTTCGTCCGTCACTTTCCTGGGGATTGGCTCGAATTTTACTGCACGCAAGGCACGGCATCGGTGGTATCGGGCCGACGACCGCCTGCGGTGAGGGGGCGGCGCAATTCGCCAGAATATCCTAAAGCAAGTCTTCTGATTGCCAAAGGGACTCCTTCGGCAATTTCGAGATTTCCGGACAGCGATGATTCTGAGAGGTTGGTGCGCGTTCGTCATGCCAAAAAACGCGCTCGGGCATCCCGGCGCGCATTGCGATGGTAACGCTTCAAACTAGCCAGAGGGAGGACGATCTATGCGACCCTCTGGCGACCCTGCTTCATTCCCAACCGTGTGAAATGAGGTCGCGTTCCTCGTTCGTGGTCAGGTCTGACCTTGCCGGATCAGCGTTTCCACTGAATTCGACAGACTGTGACGCGGTTGACGGTCCTGCCGCAGGTGCGCTGCTACTACTACCGGCGCTCGAACCGCCGGAAGTGCCCGCTTCGCTGGAACCACCGTTGCCGCCGCCGTTGCCGCCACCGTTGCCGCCGCCGTTGCCGCCGCCGTTGGCGTTGCCGCCGCCGTTGGCGTTGCCACCACCGTTGGCGTTGCCACCACCGTTAGCGTTGCCGCCACCGTTGCCGAGGCCAATGCCTCTTCCATTTCCGTTGGCTCTTCCATTTCCGTTGCTATCGTTACCGGCATGAGAAAGAGACACACCAAATGACACAACGCCGTCTCCGGAGATATCGATGCCAAGCGGCATCACCGCTGCAATCAGCACGATCGCGCCAGTGCGTGCGATAAAGGTCACCAGAGACTTCTGCCTCACTGTAATAGACACTTCCCGCTCCCTTCACTCGAAACTGTCACTACCATGAAAATCCACCACCACGACGCACTTTACGCAACCAAACTTTTGTCGATCCGACGCCACACACACGTCCGCAGGTATTCCAAGAACTGATACTACCGCTATTGAACTACAACGCACTCGGACAGATAACCCTGGACGAGCGAAATCCTTTCTAATTATTTTTGTCAAAATGCATAGCTGCATCTCCCGGCTGGGTAATGGTTCAACTGCGCCAACCGCAGCACCCTGGCAAGCCGATGGCGAAATCAGAAACGCGGGCCGTTTCTTTAAGCGAAGATCTCTCAGGCTCAGCCCCTCACCCTAACGTCACCGCATAGGCCAGCCCACCCGACAGGAACCTTGAGCGGCGCCATTCCACCGCCCGTCCGGTCAGGTCATAGGCGACCCGTTCGACCAGTAGCAACGGCGCACCCTCCGGCACGTCCAGGGTCATTGCCGCTATGGCGTCTGCCGCCACCGCCGAAAGCCGGTCGTCGGTCGAAATCACGCTGATGCCGTGGCGGGCCTGGTAATGTGGGTAGAGAGCGTTCGGCAGCGGGGTTTCACGCTCGAGCCCCGGCATCAGGGCGGCGGGCACCTCGACCGTCTCAAGGATCGCCGGACGACCGGCGATGGTGCGGAACCGGTCGATCAGGATGACATTCTCGCCAACGCCAAGGCACAGTCGCCGTTGGGTTTCCGGCCCAGCCGGGATGATCACGACAACCTCGCTACCGGCTTGCGGCAGCACGCGCTCGCCGTGCTGGTCGACCAGCCGGAAGAAGTGATAATTTGCCAGTTCCGGTGTCTGCTCGGTGACAAAGGTGCCCTTGCCCTGATGGCGCCGCAGCACCCCGTCGGCCGCCAGACTATCGACAGTCTTGCGCATCGTTCCGAGGCTTACACCCATCTCGATAGCGAGCGCACGATCGCTTGGCAGCATCGCTCCCGGCTTCCACTCGCCTGACGCCAGGCGCGCGACCAAGGCGCTGCGAATTTGGACATAGAGCGGCGCATGGTCCGGCTTCGCCATCGTCGGTGTTCTCCTGGCATTCTTTGGTGGCAGCGGGGTTGCAACTCACCTGCAACTCCGGTAACTCTGCCAACTCAGTTAACTCTGATAGCAGAGTTAGCAGAGCCAGCCAAAGGAATCCACCCGATGAGCATCCCCCAACTCCTGGTCCATGACCGGCGCGACAATGTCGGCGTCGTGGTCATCGAGGGACTGACCGCCGGCACCGAGATGCTGTGCGTCATCACCCATGACAATTCTGACTTCAAACTGGTCGCCAAGGCCGACATCCCGATTGGCCACAAAGTGGCGCTTACCGCGCTGAAGGCCGGCGACACGGTGATCAAATACGGTGTCGATATCGGCCGCATGGTTGGCCCGGCCGAGCCGGGCGGCCATGTCCACGTCCACAATCTGAAAACCAAGCGTTGGTGAGGAGAAAACCCATGGGCTTCGAGAACCACACCATCAACGCCTGGCGCCGCGAGAACGGGCGTGTCGGCGTGCGCAATCATGTCATCATCCTGCCGGTCGACGACATCTCGAACGCCGCCTGCGAGGCGGTGGGCAACAATGTCAAAGGTACCATGGCGCTGCCCCATTCCTATGGCCGGTTGCAGTTCGGCGAGGATCTGGACCTGCATTTCCGCACCATGATCGGCACCGGCAGCAACCCGAACGTCGCCGCCGTGGTGGTGATCGGGATCGAGCCGGAGTGGACCAAGGTCATCGTCTACGGCATCGCCAAGACCGGCAAGCCGGTGAGCGGGTTCTCGATCGAGCAGAATGGCGATTTCGAGACCATTCGGCAGGCGGGCTGGAAGGCCAAGGAATATGTCCACTGGGCGACCGAGCTGCAAAAGGAGGTCTGCCCGCTGACCGACCTGTGGGTCTCGACCAAATGCGGCGAGAGCGACACCACCACCGGGCTGGGGTCCTGCCCGACGGTTGGCA
>DATLAW010000109.1:0-6427 GCA_035527255.1 Thermohalobaculum sp.
CTACGGCTCGTACAAGGCGCCGCGCGAGATCACCTGGATCATCGGCATCCTGATCTACCTGGCGATGATGGCGACGGCCTTCATGGGTTATGTGCTGCCCTGGGGCCAGATGTCGTTCTGGGGCGCCACGGTGATCACCAACCTGTTCTCGGCCATCCCGCTGGTCGGCGAGCCGATCGTGACCTGGCTGTGGGGCGGCTACTCGGTCGATAATCCGACCCTGCAGCGCTTCTTCTCGCTGCACTACCTGCTGCCGTTCGTGATTGCAGCGCTGGTGGCGGTCCATATCTGGGCCTTCCACACCACCGGCAACGGCAACCCGACCGGGGTCGAGGTGCGGCGCGATTCGATGGAGATCGCCAAGAAGGACACCGTCCCCTTCTGGCCCTACTACGTGATCAAGGACTTCTTCGCGCTGAGCTTCATCCTGATCATCTTCGCTGCCTTCACCTGGTTCATGCCCGACTATCTGGGCCACCCGGACAACTACATCGAAGCCAACCCGCTGGTGACGCCCGCCCATATCGTGCCGGAGTGGTACTTCCTGCCCTTCTACGCCATTCTGCGCGCGATCACGGCGGACACCTGGATCATGTTCTTCCTGTCGCCCTTCATGTCGGCCAAGCTGCTGGGCGTACTGGCGATGTTCGGCTCGATCGTGGTGCTGGCGCTGGTGCCCTGGCTGGACACCAGCCGGGTCCGCTCGGGCCGCTATCGGCCGCGCTTCAAGTGGTGGTTCTGGCTGCTGGTGTTCGACTTTGTCGTGCTGACCTGGTGCGGCAGCCAGCCGGCCGAGGGCATCGTGCCGCGGATCTCGGCTTTTGCAACGACATACTGGTTCGCCTACTTCCTGGTGATCCTGCCGCTGCTCGGCATCCTGGAGAAGCCGTTGCCGCAGCCGGAAACCATCGAGGCCGATTTCGACGCGCACTATCCGCCGAAATCCGCCGCGGTGGCTGGCGAATGACCCGAGAGGCGAGGAGAGAGACGATGATCAAGACCCGCATCATCCCCGCCCTGATGGCGGCGGTAATGGCCCTGCCCGGCGCGGCCTTCGCCGCCGGGGCTGAAACCCATATCGAAGATGTGGCCTTCAGCTTCGAGGGCCCGTTCGGCACCTATGAAAAGCATCAGTTGCAGCGCGGCTTTCAGGTCTACCAGGAGGTCTGCTCCGCCTGCCACGGGTTGAAGTACCTGTCGTTCCGCGAGTTGGGCTCCGAGATCGGCCCGGCCTTCCCGACCGAGCAGGTCAAGGCGATTGCCGCGCTCTATGAGGTGGCGGACGAAGAGGGCGAGCCCGGCGATACCCGCGCTGGCAGGGCCTCCGACAAGTTCCCCGCCAACACCGGCGCCGATGCCCCGGACCTGAGCCTGATGGCCAAGGCGCGGGCGGGCTTTCATGGCCCCTACGGCTCGGGTTTGAGCCAGCTTTTCAACGGCATCGGTGGGCCGGAGTACATCTACTCCATCCTCGATGGCTACGACGAGGAGCCCGAATGCGCCGCCGACGCCGGAATGGAAGGCAGCTATAACAAGGCCTTCGCGCCGGGCGGTTATCCGGACGAGTGCAAGATCTTCGAGATGAGAGACGGGAACAATGTCGAGGTTGGCCGGATGGCGCCCGGCTCGTGGATCGCGATGCCGCCGCCGCTGGACGAGGGCTCGGTCGAATACGCCATGCATGGCGGCGAGGAAGGCCACGCCGGCGAGGCCCCAGAGGCTAGCGTCGAGCAGATGTCTGAGGATGTGTCCGCCTTCCTGATGTGGGCTGCCGAGCCGCATATGACCGACCGCAAAAAGTCTGGCTTTCGCAATATCCTGATGCTGCTGGCGCTGACCGTGCTGCTGTACCTCAGCAACAAGGCGCTGTGGGCCAAGATCAAGCGCAAGGAGTAATCCGCAGTTTCGCCGACCAGGCGACGCGGACGTGTGACTTCACCCCCCATCCGGCAACGGGTGGGGGGTTTTGCTTTGTGAGACTTGGCGGTATGACACCCTGAGAGAGGGCGCATCCATGTCGATCAACACATTCGGCCATCTGTTTCGTGTAACCACCTGGGGCGAAAGCCATGGGCCGGGCCTGGGCGCCACGGTGGATGGCTGCCCGCCGGGGGTAGCACTGGATGCGGCAATGCTGCAGCACTGGCTCGACCGCCGCAAGCCGGGGACTAGCCGCTACACCACCCAGCGCCGCGAGGACGACGCTGTCGAGATATTGAGCGGGGTTTTCGAGGGCCAGACCACCGGCCATCCGATCCAGCTGATGATCCGCAACACCGACCAGCGGTCGAAGGATTACGGCGATATCGTCGAGAAGTTCCGGCCCGGCCATGCGGATTATACCTACTGGATGAAATATGGCATCCGCGACCATCGCGGCGGCGGCCGGGCCTCGGCGCGGGAAACCGCATCGCGGGTGGCGGCGGGGGGCGTCGCCCGAGCGGTGCTGAAGGAACTGCTGCCGAATCTCCGCATCATCGGCTGTATGGTGCAGATGGGTCCGCACCGGATCGACCGGGCAAATTGGGACTGGGACGAGATCGAGCGCAACCCGTTCTGGACCCCGGATGCCAAGGCGGCGGCCGGTTGGGCCGACTATCTCGACGGGCTGCGCAAATCCGGCAACTCGGTCGGTGCGGTGATCGAGGTGGTCGGGCGCGGCGTGCCGGTTGGCCTCGGCGTGCCGGTCTATGGCAAGCTGGATACCGAATTGGCGGCGGCGATGATGTCGATCAACGCGGTAAAGGGGGTCGAGATTGGCGACGGTTTTGCCGCCGCCTCGCTGACCGGCGAGGAGAATGCCGACGAGATTACCATGGGCCCCAAAGGCAATAACGACGGGCCGCGGTTCCTGTCGAACCATGCCGGCGGCATCCTGGGCGGCATCTCGTCGGGTCAGGACGTGGTGGTGCGCTTCGTCGTGAAGCCGACCTCGTCGATCCTGAAGCCGCGCGCCACCATCGACAAGGCCGGCAACGAGACCGAGATCGTCACCAAAGGCCGCCACGACCCCTGCGTCGGCATCCGCGCCGTGCCGGTGGGCGAGGCGATGATGGCCTGCGTGCTGCTGGACCATGTGCTGTTGCACAGAGGGCAGATCGGTGGGCAAATCGGTGGGAATCGGGGGCGGGTGGGGTGAGGCCGGCCGCGCGCCAATCTGGCGTTCCGGCCATTGCGCCCACTTTCAAATGGCCGGTTTGATCACTATGCTGCGCCATTCAACCTGAGCCTGACCGAGTATATCCCCCTTTCCTGAAACTGGAGACCTGAACTATGGCGCTGACGTTTTATTACGGGTCTGGATCATCGTTCGCCTGGAAAGTCTGGCTTGCGCTCGAGCACAAGGCCATTCCGTATGATCTCAAGGTTCTCTCGTTCGACCAGGGCGATACCCGGGCACCTGCGTTCCGCGCGATTGCCCCGCGTGGCAAGGTGCCCACCATTGTCGATGACGGATATGCGCTTTGGGAGTCGACGGTGATTCTCGAATACCTGGACGAGGCCTACCCTGAGCGTCCGCTGCTGCCGAAGAGCCTTCAAGACCGCGCGACCGTGCGTCGGATTGCAGCCGAGGGCGAAAGTTACCTTGGGCCGCTGATCGGCGAACTCGTCCGGGCGACGCTGTTCCGCAAGGGTCCGGCGGACGCCGACGTGTTCGCTGACCTGCACAAGCGTCTGGATGAGGAGCTGCCCCGCTTTGAGGCCATGTTGCACGGCGACTACTTTGCGAATGCACTCTCGCTCGCGGATCTCACCGTCTACCCGGCGATGCGGATGATCCGCCGGGTCGATGAGCGCCAGCCCGGCGAGGACTGGGGCAAGCACATCCCGACCGGACTCGCGGCCTGGATGAAGCGCATCGAGGCCCTGCCTTATTTTGAGCGGACGATCCCGCCGCATTGGAAGTCCTAACCGGCCCGGTACCCCGCCCACCCGTTGGCGCGCAGGTCACAGGCCGGGCAGTCGCCGCAGCCGTAGCCCCAGTTGTGACGTTTGTCCCGCACTCCCAGATAGCAGGAGTGCGTCGCCTCGCGGATCAGCTCGACCAAGGTTGCACCGCCGAGCTGTTCGGCCATACGCCAGGTTGCGGGTTTGTCGATCCACATCAGTGGGGTGTGCAGCACAAAGCGCGTCTCCATGCCGAGGTTCAGCGCCACCTGGAAGGCCTTGATGGTGTCGTCGCGGCAATCGGGATAGCCGGAGTAATCGGTCTCGCAGACGCCGGTGACGATGTGTTTGATGCCTCGGCGATAGGCCAGCGCGGCGGCGTAGGTCAGGAATATCAGGTTGCGCCCCGGCACAAAGGTCGACGGCAGCCCGGCTTCGGTCATCACGATCTGGGTGTCGCGGGTCAGTGCCGTCTCGGAGACCTGGCCGAGTGTTGCCACGTCCAGCACGGTGTCGTCGCCCAGTCTGGCGGCCAATTGGGGGAAATCGGTTTTGAAGGCGTCGAGGAACACCGGGCGCTGGTCCAGCTCGATCCGGTGGCGCTGGCCGTAGTCGAAGCCCAGCGTCTCGACATGTTCGAACCGGTCGCAGGCCCAGGCCAGACAGGTGGCGCTGTCCTGGCCGCCGGAGAAAAGGACGAGGGCGTTGTCCATCAGTCCTCGCGCTTTGGCAGCATCCGGCCCAGCCGTTCGCCGCCGAGAATGTGGACATGGTAGTGCGGCACGTCCTGACGCCCGTCCGGGCCGGTATTGGCGATCATCCGGTAGCCCTGGCCGCCTGCTGCCTCGGAGACCCCGGTTTCGCGTGCGACCTGGGCGATGGCGCGGCTGAAATCGGCGATTTCGGTGCCCGATGCCGCTTCGCCAAAATGGTCGGCATTCACGTATGGACCTTTTGGGATCACCAGCACATGCACCGGCGTCTGCGCCTGAATGTCGTAAAAGGCCAGCGAATGCGCGGTCTCCAGCACCTTCTTGCAGGGGATTTCGCCGCGCAGGATCTTGGCGAAAATGTTCTGGTCGTCATAGGCATAGCTCATCGCGGTCTCCAAATGCTGCGGCGCGGCGCAATTTGGCTGTCGCCTGGGCGCATTGCAAGGCGACACTTGCAAAACCGGCGCAGATCGGCAGGGTGCCGGGGGCAAACGACGGAGAACCTGACCAGTGGCGCGACGGGTCGTCCATTTCCTGCTGCACGTGCCGAAATGCGCCGGGACGACGGTCGAGGAGCATTTCCGCGCGGAGCTGGGCGAGGGCTTCCTGCTGGCGCCGCGCTGGCGCAACCCGCTGCGCGCAGTGATTGGCAACCGCTATTCGATGGCAGCCGATGACCCGCGATTGCCGCAATTGAAGGCAGTCACCGGCCATTCGCTAGGCATCTCGTTGAAGCGGCATTTTCCCGGAGCCGAGATCCGCTGTTCGGTGCTGCTGCGCGACCCGGTTGGGTATCACCTGTCGATGTACGGCTACCGGGTGATGCGCCACCGCGCCGGCACCGGGCCGAAACCACCGCCTTTCGCCCGTTGGTATCTGGCCCAACGCCGAAATCCGATCAGCCGGTTCATCCTGAACCATTATTTCGAGCAGGGCATCCCGGCGCTGTACCGTCTTTCGTCGCACGACCGGCTGGATTGGCTGGAGCAGCGGCTGCGCGATTTCTGGTTCGTCGGCAGCTATCAGCGGGCCGACGAGATGATTGCGGGTATCAGCCACGACCTGGGCGTGGCGGAGCAGGCCGAGCGCAAGAATATCGGGTTGGCGGATGCCAGGGCCGAGGCGCTGGACCAGAACATCCGCGAGCGGATCATTAGCGAGAACGCGCTCGACCAGGCGCTGTGGGACCGCTGGGCGACGCGCGGCTGGAAGGCGGACGGGCGAAGCCCGATGGCGCCGCCGCCCGCCCTGCCCGGCAATGACCGGCTGCGCAATTTGGGCAGCGACATCGCCACATTGCTGTGGCGCACCGTGATCAATTGAGCGAGTCTTCGGCCAGGCTATGCAGTCATCAACCGGAGTTGCGAGTGGCAATTTCCGCGCACAGGTGAATACCGGCCAACCGTAACGAACGTCGTGAATTACCGAATTTGACCCTGAGCCGACTATCGCAGCAGCTTACTCGCGCTGGCCAAACGTGACACTCGGCCCCAAATCAGGTATCCTTAGCCGGGCGGGGAAAGTAGTAAGGGATGTACAATGCCCTATTCGAAGAGCTTGGTTCAGAAAAAGATCTGGCCCGTTCAAGTCTACCGATTCCTCGTTCGCGCAGGCGCGGCGCTCATGGTCACAGTCGGCCTCATTGGCAGTTCTCCGGCGGGGGCAGATGCTCTCGATGGGAATGCGGTCCGGGATATTGCATTGCAGGGTACTTGGGCGGCGGAAAATAACTGGGGCTACTGGACTTGGAGTGGGGACGGTGCGGTGTGCGTAAGAGTTCTTGAGCCGGAAGGGGATTGCGCGGACACCGGAACATGGACGGTCAG
>DATLAW010000110.1:0-16944 GCA_035527255.1 Thermohalobaculum sp.
AAGGTGATCGCGATCCCGTCGGCACCGTTGCGCGCCGTGCGGCCGATGCGGTGGACGTAGCTTTCGGCTTCGTCCGGCAGTTCGTAGTTGATGACGTGGCTGATGCCGGTGACATCGATGCCGCGCGCCGCGATATCGGTCGCGACCAGCACCCGGACCCGGCCGGAGCGGAACGAGTCCAGCGCCCGGTTGCGGGCATTCTGGGCTTTGTTGCCGTGAATTGCCTCGGCGACGATACCGTCCTTGCCAAGGTTCTCGGTCACCCGGTCGGCGCCGCGCTTGGTGCGGGCGAAGACGATGACGCGGCTGGCCTCGGGCGACTTCAGGATCGCGGCAAGCCGGGTCCGCTTGTCCGCCGGGGACAACATCTCGACCGACTGATTGATCTTGCCGATCGGCTCGCCGTGATGCGGCGCCACCGCAACCCGGACCGGATCACGCAGCAGCGATTCAGCCAGCTTCGCCACCTCGGGCGGCATGGTCGCCGAGAACAGCGCCGACTGGCGGCGCGGATGCAGGGCGTTGACCAGCTTGCGGACGTCGTTGATGAAGCCCATGTCGAGCATCCGGTCAGCCTCGTCCAGCACCACCCAGCGGGCCTCGTCGAGCCGCACATGGCGGTCGCCGACCAGGTCGGTCAGGCGGCCAGGGGTGGCAATCAGAATGTCGACGCCGCGGCCAAGCTGACGGATCTGGTTCTGACGGGACATGCCCCCCAGCACCAATACGGTCGAGACCTGGGCACCACCGGCGAGCCGCCGGATATGCTGCTCGATCTGGACTGCCAGCTCGCGCGTCGGGGCCAGGATCATCGCCCGGCAGGTCTTCGGCGCCGCACGGCCCGGCAGCGCCAGGATGTGATGCAGGATCGGCAAGCCAAAGGCAGCGGTCTTGCCGGTGCCTGTCTGGGCGATGCCGAGGATGTCCCGCCCCTCAAGCTGCGGACGGATCGTCTGCGCCTGGATCGGGGTCGGGGTATTGAAGCCGGCACGCTCAAGTGCTGCCAGCAACGGAGCGGCAAGGCCAAACTCCGAAAAAGATGTAATAGTCAAAACGTATCCTTTCCGCCGGCTGCCGCATCTCTGGCAAGCAACCGCGGTTCTGTCACAAGCCAAGCGCATCTGGCGGGGACGTGTCTGGGGCGACGGGGCGCGTGTTTGGCACGTGCTCTGCGCTATCGCTGCCGCACAAGGTTTGCGCGGCTATGTTCCCTGCTCGCCGCCATTTGCCGGAAGAAGAGATTGAAAGTGACGCACCGGGGTGAATTCTCGACCCACAACCCGAACTTGCTTCATTCCGGGCGGCGCGTGGCAGGCATATGAGGCGTGGCCGGCCAAAATGCAAGGACAATCAGCATTTTACCCGCGTCAAAGCGTCATCGTTGCCAGATTACGCCAGGCGGCGCAGGTCCGGGGCGGCAGGGTCGATACGATTGGCCGCCCCGCCGCTCCGGTATCTGTCAAACCCTCACTTCTCCTCGATCCGCCCGTCCAGATAGGGCTGATACGCCCCGCCAGCCGCCAGATACTCGGCCACCACACCCTCCAGCGACGGCCCAAAATCATATGGGTTGATGGCGTTCTCGGCAAACACCACATAGCCGTCGCCACCGCGGCGGATGTAGTCGTTGGCGACCACGCCATAGATCTTGTCTGGGTCAATCGGCACCCAGGCGTCGCCGTCGCGCACCAGCACTGCCAAAATCCGGCCGGAATTCGGCGCCGCCGCCCGGCTGAAGGCGTATTTCAGCCCGGCGACCTGCGAGAACCGACCCTTGACCTCCTCGACCTGGCTGACGCCGCTCTCCAGCGCCGCGATCACGTCCGAGCCCTTCAGCTGGAACGTCGCCAGCGTGTTCTGGAACGGCAACACCGTCAGCACCTCGCCCATGGTCACCGGCCCGGCGTCGATCGAGGCCCGCAGCCCGCCGCCATTGGCAAACGCGATATCGATGCCCTGATCCTTGACCCGCGCCAGCATGGCATCGGCGACCAGATTGCCCATCTCGCATTCCCGCACCCGGCAGTTGTCGCGGCTGCCGTCGATCACCGCCGCGGCCTCCGCAACGACCTTGTTGCGAACCTCGTCCAGCGGCAACGCCAGCGCGGCGATGCGGGCCTTCACCGTCGCATCCTCGGAAACCTGGCCGTCCATGACGATCGGCTCGCCGGTCGCGGCGGTGACGATGCCGTTATCGTCCCAAGTGACGTTCAACTCACCCAGATACTTGCCATGGGCATAGGCCTGGACGATGGCAACCTTGTTACCGTCCGGCGCATCGACCCAGGTCGGATAGGGGCCGCTCGCGTCGGCCGAGACGTTTGAGAGATAGGTGTTCGAATGACCGCCAACGATCACATCAACCCCCGCAACCGACGCCGCCACGGCGAGGTCGACCGCATAGCCTGAATGGCTGAGCACCACGATCTTGTCGATGCCATCGGCGGTCAGCCGCGCCACCTCGCGGGTCAATGCCTCGGCCGGATCCGAGAAGGTTACGTTCGGGCCGGGCGAGGAAATCTCGCTGGTATCCGTCGGAGTCAGCCCGATCAGCCCGATCTTTTCGCCGCCAGCCTCGACAACCGTCGAAGGCATCAGCACACCGGCCAGTGACGGCTCTCGCGAGATATCAGCATTGGCCAGCACAATCGGGAAACTGACCGCGTCCATGAAGCCGCGCAGCGCCTCCGGACCATCGTCGAATTCATGGTTGCCGACGGTCATCGCCTGGTAGCCCAGCGCGTTCATCATCTCGGCCGCCGCCTTGCCCTTGTAATAGGTATAGAACAGCGAGCCCTGGAACTGATCGCCGCCATCGACCAGGATCGAATTTGTCGCCGCCGCGCGGCGCTCGCGGATCGCAGTAATCAGCCGGGCCGAACCGCCAAAGCATTTGTTCTCGGCGGCATCCTCGGCGCCACAGCCGCTGTCATACTTGTTGATCGGCTCGATCCGGCTGTGGAAGTCGTTTGTATGCAGGATGGTCAGGGTAAAATCAGCCGCAGCCGGTGTGGCAAGGGATGCGATCGCCATAAAGGCGGCGAGAAATCGGGGGGTTCCCATGGTCGTGTTCCTCCAGCGAACAGGTCCTGCGGCGTTGCTCTCACAACGTCCGCGAAAGGGCCTCTCGGGACCCCATGGCGTAGAGTATGTCAGACGATTGCGATTCGCACGCGAGTCGTTCTGGGGCGATATCCTGGCACTGCGCCTCGCCTGAATAGCGGACTAACTCCGACCCAAACCGTCCCGGCCTCATTCCGGGTATCGGTGCTCTCAAAAAAAAGCGATTCTCGCATGGATTCGAGACCCCGACACAGGGCCGGGGCATAAGGCGGTGCAGCCCTACGCCCGCTCCTCGATCACCGGCGGATCGAACGCCGTAACGGGCGGCAATTCACCGACAAACCGCTCGACCTCGACCAACGTTGTCTGGGCCGACGGCCCCTGGCCGATCCGCGAGGTGCCGACATCGCGGGTCAGCACGTTCGGGTTGCCATGCTTGCACAGGCTGCCATCGACCCCCGGCTCGGCCGGATCATACCAGGCACCGGTCGACAGCTGCACCACGCCGGGCATCACCGTGTCCGACAGGATCACCCCGGCCAGACACGCGCCGCGCCGGTTGAACACCCGCACCACGTCGCCATCGGCAATGCCGCGCGCCGCGGCGTCATCGGGATGCATCACCATCGGCTCGCGGCCCTGGATCTTGCTCGCCTGACTGACCCGCCCGGGGTCGAACTGGCTATGCAGCCGGGTCTTCGGCTGATTGGAAATCAGATGCAGCGGCCAGGTTTTCGCCATCGCCCCGCCCAGCCACTCATAGGGCTCAACCCAGGCCGGGTGCCCAGGGTTGTCGTCATAACCGAAGCCTTCAATCGTTTCGGAGAATATCTCGATTTTGCCGCTCGGCGTCGTCAACCGGCTCCCCTCGGGATCGGCTCGGAACGCCTCCATCAGCACTGCTTCGCGCTCGGCCGGCGGCAGCGAGATGGTCTCGCCTTCGCGCAATTCCACCAACCCCGGCAACTCGAACCCGGCCTCGGCGGCCCGCTGGCGGGCCTGATCCCACAGATGCTGGATCCACTCCTCCGGTGTCCGTCCCTCGGTGAATTTCTCCGCCACGCCCAACCGCCCGGCCAGTCCGCTGAAGATGGCGTAGTCATCGCGCGCCTGCCCCACCGGCGACACCGCCTGACGCATGGCGACAATCAGCGGCTCCCAATGGGTCATCGAGATGTCTTCGCGCTCCAGCACCGTGGTGGTCGGGAACACGATATCGGCATGGCGCGCCATCTGGGTCCACCAGATTTCGTTGACGATCACCGTCTCCGGCCTGCGGATCGCCCGGACCAGCCGGTTCAGGTCCTGATGATGGTGGAACGGATTGCCGCCGGCCCAGTAGACCAGCCGCAAATCCGGATAGGTCCGGCTCGCACCGTTGAAATCAAACGGCTCGCCCGGATGCAGCAGCGCGTCGGCTATCCGTGCCACCGGGATCGGTGCCGCAACCGGGTTATCGCCCTGCGGTACCGCCGGAAAGCGGAACAGCCGCACCGGGTTGCCGATGCCGTTCTCCGAGGCATAGCCGATGCCGAAGCCGCCGCCCGGCAGCCCGATCTGGCCCAGCATCGCCGCCAATACCATGGCCATCCAGCACGGCATCTCGCCATGATCAGCCCGCTGGATCGACCACGCCACGGTGATCATCGTCCGGGTTGCCGCCATCCGCCGCGCCAGCGCCCGGATCGCTTGCGGCTCCAGCCCCGATATCCCAGCCGCCCAATCGGCATCCTTTGGCTGACCGTCGGTCTCGCCCATCAGGTAGGGCAGGAACCTCTCAATCCCGACCGAATAGCGGGCCAGGAACGCCTGATCGTGCAGCCCCTCCGCCACCAGCGTATGGGCCAGCCCCAGCATCACCGCCGTATCGGTATTCGGCCTCGGCGCCAGCCACTCCGCCGCAATTTCGGACATCGTATCGGACCGGATCGGGCTGATCGAGACAAACTCGGCCCCGCGCGCCTTGGCCGCCCGCAGCGCCCCTGGCATCGTGTGCCGGCCAACCCCGCCCGAGGTCACCTGAGCGTTCTTCACCGGTAATCCGCCGAACATCACCACCAACCCGGTATGCTCGACAATCACCGGCCATGAGGTCGCTCGGTCCAGCACCACATCCAGGAACTTGCCGACCACATGCGGGCTCAGATTGTTGACTGCCGCATAGCTGTAGTTGTCGGTGTAGGCGACATAGCCGCCAATGCAATTCAGGAACCGGTGCACCTGGCTTTGAGCATGATGGAACCGCCCGGCGCTGGCCCAGCCATACGAGCCGCCAAAGATCGACCCGTTGCCATGGGTCTTGGCTACCCGCTTCAATTCCGCCGCCGCGATGTCCAGCGCCTCGTCCCACGGCACAGCGACAAACGGCTCGCGCCCACGCCCGGCCCGGTCGGCGTGCCTGCCCTTGGCCAGATAGCTCTTGCGGATCATCGGCCGGTCGATGCGGGTCGGATGATCGACCATATCGATGATCCCCGGCCCGATCACCGCCGGGTCCGGATCACCGGCATAGTCGCGCACGCCGGTCAGCTTGCCGTCCCGAACCTCGGCATAATAGGTGCCCCAATGGGTCGAGAACGGGGTGACCCGAAGGTCGCTGTCGTCTTTCATGCTGATCTACCCAAAGGTGCCAAGATGGCTACATCATCAGCCACATTATCAGCCTTGCGCGCCACGGGAACAGGCAATTCGCCGCTCAGCTTCCCTTAATGAATCTACCGGCACGCAACTCGCGCACCGCCTGATCCAGCTCGGCCTGGGTATTCATCACGATCGGCCCGTACCAGGCCACTGGCTCGCGCAGCGGCTTGCCCGAGATCAACAGGAACCGCACGCCCTCGTCCCGGGCCTGGATGGTCACCTCGTCGCCCCGGTCGAACACCACCAGCGAGCGGTTGCCGGTCTGGTCGCGGATCAGCACCTCGCGGTCGTCAAGCTCCTTCTCCAGCAGCACCCCGAACGGCTTGGATGCATCGCGGAAGGTGCCGGAGCCGGCAAAGACATAGGCAAACGCATGGCGCTCGACCTCGACCTTCAGGGTCTTGCGCACCCCCGGCGGCACCGAGATATCCAGATAGCGCGGGTCCGAAGCGATCCCGTCCACCGGCCCACGCTTGCCCCGGAACGAGCCGCAGACAACCCGCACAACCGTGCCGTCATCATCCACCATCTCGGGGATCTCCACCCCCGGCACGTCCTGATAACGCGGCTGGGTCATCTTCAGCGACGCGGGCAGGTTCGCCCATAACTGGAACCCATGCATCCGGCCCTTCGCGTCGCCCTTCGGCATTTCCTGATGCATGATGCCGCTGCCAGCGGTCATCCATTGCACGTCGCCAGCCCCCAGCGTGCCGGTGTTGCCCAGGCTGTCGCCATGATCGACCGTGCCCGCCAGCACATAGGTAATGGTCTCGATCCCCCGGTGCGGATGCCACGGGAACCCCTTCAGGTAATCCGCCGGCCGGTCATTGCGGAAATCGTCGAACAACAGAAACGGGTCCAGCTCCGCCGTATCGCCAAACCCGAAGGCCCGATGCAGATGCACCCCGGCCCCCTCCATGGTCGGCCGCGCCGCCTCGATCCGCTTCACCGGTCTGATCGACATGTCTGGTCTCCTCGTTGTGGTGTTCGTGCCATTAGATAGGACGACCGGGCCGCATCCGCCATACCACACCCGCTCCCGACCGCGTTCGCGTCCGCCGCTTCGGCGCCTCACGGTCGTCATTCTCGGGCCTGACCCGGCAACCCCCTCTTCAGTTCAGTCAGGCAGGCCGGCCTTGCGCAGGGCGTCGCCCATGATCCCGGTCTTCTCGGCGTCCGGCGAGCTGTCGGTCAGCGCATTCCAACTGGAGATACTGAATTCCGGGTGACGCTCGATGAACCGCTGGGCGATAACGCGCGCTTGCGCGATCCGGTCCAGTTGGACCATGCAGACGATCCGGAGCAAGATGAAGAACTGAATGTCCGGGTCTTTCTGCAGGCCCTGTTCGGCGCATTTCAGACATTCCTCGAACTGTTCGAGAATGAGATATGCGCCTGCAATAGCAATCTCGCCACGAAAGCTCTGCGGGTCGCGTGGGTTCAGACGAAGCGCGGTCTCACCCAGCTCAATCGCCCGCTCCGGGCTGCCGAAATAGTACTCCAACAGCGCCAGAGACGCCCAGGCCCAGGCGAAACTGGGACATTCGGCCGTCGCGTTTTCGACCAGCCGAATCCCGCGTTCCACCCCGCCGCCCATGAACGCGATGGCATATCCGGCATATGCGGAAGTTTCGGAATCCGCGTTCGGGCTGGCCAACGCCTCCTCGGCCAACCGGATCGCGGTGTTGCGATTGTCGTCGAGCGAGATGTTGCCGCGCCAGCCCGACAGCGTGCAACACCATGCCCTCACCGCCTTCGCCTTGGCGTAGTCGGAAGACGCGGCGATGGCTTGGTCCAGCAAAGCCGTCGCTTCCTCGATCTGAAGATTGTTCAGGGCAGCGCGCGCCTTCAGATAATGATCATAGGCGCTCAGGCTATCGGGGCGCTTGCGCGCTGCCCGCTCGATCTCCGCGCTCTCGATCTTGGGCGCGATGGCGCCGACGACCGCGCCGGTGATCTTGTCCTGCAGCTCGAAGATGTCATCCAGGACCCCGTCGTAGCGATCGGCCCAGATGTGATTGCCGGTCTCGGTGTCGATCAACTGACCGGTCACACGCACCCGCCCCCCGGCCCGGCGAACGCTGCCCTCCAGGACATAGCGCACCCCTAGCTCCGCGCCGATCTTTCGCACATCGGCGGTCAGGCCTTTGTAGGTGAAGGACGAATTCCGCGCGATCACGAAAATCCACGGCACGTAGGAAAGTGCCGTGATCAGGTCCTCGCTCAGACCATCGGCGAAATACTCCTGCTCCGGATCGCTCGACATGTTGTCGAAGGGAAGCACCGCAAGCGACGGCTTATCCGGCAGTTCCGGCGCAACATGGGCCGTTGCCTGCGTTTCGATTGCGACATCGTAGACACGCATGGGCTTTGCGATGTTCTTCAGGCTCTGGACCCCGGTGTCGATAAACTCGAGATCGAGCTTGTTCTCAACATCCTCTAACACCCGGGCCGAAACACTGACGCCCCCGGGCTTTGCGATACCTTCAAGCCGCGCGGCGACGTTGACGCCATCACCCAGGACATCGTCACCTTCGACGACGACGTCGCCAACATGCACGCCCATCCGAAACACCAGCCGCCGCGCCTGCGGCTCGTCCGCATTGCGCTCGATAATCCGCCGCTGCATGGCGACAGCACAGGAAACCGCATCAACGACCGAGCCGAAGTCGACCAGGAACCCATCGCCCATGGTCTTGAACAACCGCCCGGAATGGGTGCCGATGATTGGACCAAGCGCCGAAAGATGCGCATTGAACGACCGAATGGTCGCTTCCTCATTCATGCCGACCAGCGCGCTGTAACCTGCGACATCGGCCGCCAGAATAGCCGCAAGTTTTCGTTCAACGCGCGCCACTTGGTTTCCTCGCAAAACGTTCAATCGCATTGTCGCCGGATTTGGCGAGGAAGCAATCGCGCGATGTTCTCATCGACCGCCTTCGGATCAAAATCGGGCGAAATCCGGCACCCGCCCCCCGGCTTGACGAAACCGGCCGCGCGCCTCAGCCAAGCGCTACGCACCCCGATGCGCCATTCCGGGCGTCAAATCCCGGACCGACGGAACAGGATCCACAATGCGCCCGCTGGAGGCCCGGCCCCGGGAGCAGACCAGTCCTAATTTTCCAAATCCAAACGGTCGCAGATGTGCCATGTAGCGACCGTTGTCACCGCTATGCGTTTCGCCCGTTTCCAACCAGAATACAGACATAGAAGACCGTATTTCTGGGTGGCACCAACAAACTGACATCGCAATACGGCAGTTCCAAGTTTTCACTCTTGCCGCTGTGATTTCCCGCAAATGACTTGAATCAATGACTGCGCCGTGACCAGCGGTAATAATGAGAATGCGAAATGGCAAGGTGGAAACGGTGGCCCGTTATGCGATCCGAGGATGAGTGACCGACGAATGCCGCCTTTTCCAGGTAATTTGTTGCCGAGGCACGAGGAGAGGTAAACTGATGCGAGCCATCCTTTTTTGCGCTGCCGTCCTAGCGGGCTCCGTGATCGCAAATGCCGGGGAGATCGAGCGCGGGCGCGAATTGGCCCAAAGATGGTGCGTTTCCTGCCATATCGTCGCTCCAGAGGTCGACGGCGGCGATGCCGGCCCGACTTTCGTCAGCGTGGCGCTTCGTCCTGGCCAGACCGAACAGGCGCTCCGCAACTGGCTGGCCGAGCCACACCCACCAATGCCGGATCTTGGACTGGCCGCCACTGAGTTTGACGACATTGCTTCCTACATAGTGTCATTGAAGCGGTGATGCGACGATTGGCGGGCATTCTGCACCGTCTGCCGGTTTTCTGCTCGCTGCGAACATAGCCTTACCGAGTGGCGCTGATCGATTATTGATGGGCAGCGGGAACCTGTGAGCGAATGGAGAGGGCGGACTAATGCTTGAGCACGAGATGCTGATCGAAAAGGGCATTCTTATCGCCCGGCCCAACGGACCGCTTACAGGAGAGGATTTCGCCGCGCTCTCAGCCGATGCGGACGCGTATATCGAGGCTCACGGTGCGCTGAACGGCCTGGTAATCTGTGCAGAGGTGTTTCCAGGATGGGAAACTTTGGGCGGCTTTTTCTCGCATTTCAAATTCGTCCGCGATCATCACAGAAAGATATTGAAGGTAGCGTTTGTGAGCGACTCGAATGCGCTAGCTATTTTGCCAAATATCGCGAACCATTTCGTCAGCGCAGCGGTGAAGCATTTCAAAGGTGATGACGAGCAGCAGGCACTTACCTGGATCGGTCTCCCAGCCAATCCCGATACCCCCTCCGTTCTCGGCGACGAATAGCGACGATTTTCGTTAAATTTCGCTCAACACGACGGCCCTATCGCAAGTCGAGTCGGGAGCACTCCCAAAACACCCCCGTTGGAATCCCAGCCCAAACCGCTCAGCGTTCCAGCTTCACCACCAGCCGTTCGATCATCTCCAGGCACTGCTCCAACTGCTCAACCGCGACGAATTCGTCGGCCTTGTGCGCCTGGCCAATCGCCCCCGGCCCGCAGATCACAGTCGAGATCCCCAGCTTCTGGAACAGCCCCGCCTCGGTCCCGAACGAGACCACCTCGCGGGTGTTGCCCCCGGTCAGTTCGGCCACCAGATCGCAGGCCTCGGAATGGGGCATCGGCTCGAACCCGACCACCTCGCCGATCACCTCGGTCTCGATGCTGGCCGCCCCATGAACCGCCCGCATCGCCGGCAGCAAAGTGTCCTCGACATAGGCCCCAATCTCGCGCTTGACGAAGTCGGCGTCGGCGTCGACCACCGGGCGCATTTCCCAGGCCAGCTCGCAGTTGTCGGCGATGACATTATGGGCGATGCCTCCCCGGATGCCACCGATTTGCAACGTCGTCCCCGGCGGCTCGAACCGTGATCCAACCGGCGCCCGCGCCGCAAGTTCCGCCCTCAATTCCAGCAGCTTACTGGCGTAGCGCACGGCATATTCGACCGAACTGACGCCAAGATCTGGGGCCGATCCATGCCCGGCCAGCCCGCCAAACCGGGTGGTGTATTCGCAGCACCCCTTGTGGCCCTCGATGATCCGCATGCTGGTCGGCTCGCCGATAATACAGATGCCGGGACGCCGCCCCGAGGCCTCCAGCGCCTTCAGCATGACCTGGGCCCCGAGGCACCCGGTTTCCTCGTCATAACTCAGCGCGAAATGCACCGGGCGGCGCAGATCCGCCGCCGCCATCCGCGGCGCCAAAGCCAGGGCACAGGCGATGAACCCCTTCATATCGCAACTGCCCCGGCCATAAATCAACCCGTCCCGCTCCACGGCCTCAAACGGGTCGGTCGCCCAGTCCTGCCCGGTCACCGGCACCACGTCGGTATGCCCGCTCAGCACGATGCCGCCATCGATATCCGGCCCGATCGTGGCGAACAGATTGGCCTTGGTCCCCGAGGGGTCCAAGGTCATGTCGGTCTTCGCCCCCAGCGCATCCAGCCGGGCAGCGGCAAACGCGATCAGTTCCAGATTAGAATCCGCCGAAACCGTTGGAAACGCTATCAAATCCGACAGAGTTTCCCGCATGTCGTCCAGCAAAGTCATGGCTTGATGAACAGTTTTCGCGGGTAATCCGCCAGGCATTCCGCTGGCGCGCCATCGCGAACCAGCAGCGATTCCGTGATCTCCAACCCCCAGTCCTCCATCCACAAAGCCGGCATGAAGTGGAAGGTCATCCCGGCCTCCAGAACCGTGGTATCCACCGGCCGGATCGAAAAGGTCCGCTCGCCCCAATCGGGCGGATAACTCAGCCCGATCGGATAGCCGCAGCGCCCCTCGCGCTCGATCCCGCGCCTGGTCAGAACATCGTAGAAAGCCTGCGCCACATCGCCCGCCGTGTTGCCAGGCCGGGCCGCCTGGATGCCAACCTCGATCCCCTCCAGCACCGCCTCCTCCGCCGCCAGCATGTCCCTCGGCGGCGTGCCCAGATACACCGTCCGGCACAGTGGCGCGTGATAGCGCCGGTAGACCCCGGCGATCTCGAAGAAGGTGCCCGCACCGGTCTGGAACGGCTTGTCATCCCAGGTCAGATGGGCCGCCGAGGCGTCCTTGCCGGTCGGCATCAAGGGCGTGATCGCCGGATAGTCACCGCCATAGCTGACGCCCTCGAACTCGGCCCCCCACAGACCGGTATGGAAGATCTCGGCGGCAACCTCGTTCTTGCGCTTGCCCGGCTCCATGACCTCGAATATCCGCGCATGCATCCGCTCGACGATCCGCGCGGCGCGGCGCATATACAGGATCTCGGTCTCCGACTTCACCGCCCGCTGCCAGTTGACCAGCGCCGTGGCATCGACAATCCGGCTGTCCGCCATCGCCTTGGTCAACACCGCATGGGCCTTGGCCGAGTAGTAGTAATTCTCCATCTCGACCCCCAGCGCTTTGCCGCCCCAGCCACGCTCGCGGATCAGCCCGGCGAGGTGGTCCATCGGGTGCCGCTCGGTCGACATAACAAAGTGGTCGGGGTAGCCGGTGATGTCGTCCGGCGCCATGTAGCAGGTGCGCAGCGCCCCCATGGCATCCATCTTGCGGCCCCAAAACAGCGGATCGCCCGAGGGCCCGATGATCACCCCCTGATGTACATAAAAGCTCCAGCCATCATAGCCGGTCAGCCAGGCCATGTTGGAGGGATCGCAGGTGAACAGCACCTCGACCCCAGCGGCCTCCATGGCGGTGCGGGTCTTGGCGAGGCGCGTGGCATATTCGGTGCGGGTGAAAGGCAGGTCGATGTCGGGCATGCGGGGTCCTCCGGCTGCGCGCCGGCAAGCGGCGTCGTCTGCATCTGATGGCAGGGACCGGCGGCGGATCAAGTTATTTTTGGTTTGGACGGGCGAGCCACCTCGGGGCGGGCACGCCCAACTACCGGTTATGCTTCGCCAGGAAGGCAGTCACCTCGTCGAAGAACTGGTCGAAGGCCGGGGTTCCCGCCAGCAGGGCATGATTGCTCCCCGGCAGCTCGACGAAGGTGGCCTCCGGGATGAACCTGGCAATCCGGCGGCCTTCGTCCAGCGGCGACACCCGGTCGCCCTGGCAATGCAGCACCAGGGTCGGGACGCGCACCTGCTTGGCCAACTCGGTTGCATCGACAACCGAATTCATCTCCCAGATCCGCATGGCATTCTCCGGGCTTGTCGCAATCCGCTGAAGCTCGTCGAAATTCGCCGCGACATCGGCCGGGGCGTCGGGCATGAAGCTCGAGGTAAAGAAATGCCGGAAGATCGGGTTGGGCGAGCCCCAGCCATCGCGGATCATCATGCTCAGCGTGTCAAAAAGCTTCTTCTGTTCCGGGTCGGGCCGCTTCAGCCGACCGCGGAGATAACCGCCGAACAGCACCAGGCAGCTTACCCGCTCCGGGTTCTCGACCGCATAGCGGATCGAGAATGCAGCTCCCTGCGAGATCCCCAGCAGCGCGAACCGCTCGAGCCCGGCGGCATCGGCGACCGCCGCTGTGTCGGCGATCATGGTGTCCTCGGACATCTCTTCAGCGTCCCAGTCCGACAGCCCGTTGCCGCGCTGGTCGAAGCGGACAAACTCGCTATGGCGTGCGAACTCTGCAAGAAACGGCCCCCAGGCCGGGCTGCGCCATTCATACTCCAGATGGTTGATCCAATTCGGCGCCTTCAGCACCGGCGCCCCCTTACCGATACTGGCCCAGGCAATCTGAACGCCGTCGGGTGCGGTGGCGTAGCGCACCCGTTGCTGTAGCGCCGCCTCACTCAGCTCGGCTTCCTTGGGGGGCGCATCGGGGGTCCACTGCCAGACCCGGATCGGCCGCGAGATGTTCTTGACCCGCTGGCTGCCCATGTCGCGGAACGGCTCGCTGATACGGTCGCCAATCGCCTGATGGACCAGGTCCGAGATACAGACGCCACCGGGCTCGGACAGCCCCTGGAGCCGCGCGCTGACATTCACCCCGTCGCCAAAAACATCGCCGTCGTCAAAAACCACATCGCCCAGATTGATCCCGACACGGTAGACGATCCGGTCGTCCACCGCGCTGTCGCGCTCGCACTTGTTCATCGCGATCTGGATGTCGATGGCGCTGCGCACCGCGTCCTGAACATTGCCGAACTCGACCAGCAGCCCGTCACCGGTGGTCTTGACAAT
This sequence comes from Thermohalobaculum sp., assembly GCA_035527255.1. Taxonomy (GTDB): domain Bacteria; phylum Pseudomonadota; class Alphaproteobacteria; order Rhodobacterales; family Rhodobacteraceae; genus Thermohalobaculum. Next base: position 13,817 of record DATLAW010000110.1, read on the forward strand.
GCGCCCGCCGCGGTTGGCGATCTCGGGGTCAATGGTCTCGCGCCGATACGCCTTCTGGCGGATCAGCACGCCCTCCTCGTCGCGCTCGATCAGTCGACTGAAGCCCACCATGTCGGCGGACAAGATCGCAGCAAGTCGGCGTTCCATGAGACCCCCCTATTGGGAGCTAACTTAGTGCCGGGGCCAAAGCAAATCCATCCGTCAAATCGGCGCCCTCGTCCGCGCGACCAGCCGGTGGGTCGCGCCCGGATGCAGCAGCCGTGCCCGGGTGATGGCGCGGCCGTCGATCCAGGTGCGGCGCTCGGTCACGAAGACTGCGTCCCCCGGCGTGATGCCGAGCAGCGCCGCCTCGGCCTCGTCGGCGTTGGCGGCGGAGAAGATGTGCTCGACCCGGCTGAGCGGCATCGCCCGGATCAGCCAGTCGTTTGGCCCGATGGCGGCGAAATCCGCCTCGCGGGCCGCCGGAACGACATCAAGACTGATCCAGCGGTCCTCGGCCTGATGGGCGGTATCACTGGCCCAGTGGCGACAACGCAGATGCAAGGCGCGCACTCCGGCGCCGAGGCCCAGGGCGGCCCGGATATCGGCGGGTGGTGCTGCGATGCGGCGGCCCAGCAACTCATAGCGGTAGGTGGCTCCGGTCGCCTCGATTTCGGCCCGGACCGAGGGTACCTCCAGTTCAGCGTCGCGCGGGGTGGCGGCTAATACCCGCGTGCCGGACCGGCGGCGGCGCTCGACCACACCGGCTTCGGCCAGTTCGCGCAGTGCCCGGTTGACGGTGACGCGGGCGCAGCCGAATTTGCCCGCCAGCGTCGCTTCGCCGGGCACGGTGTCGCCGGGGCGCAACGCGCCGCCGCGGATCTGGCCGAGGATCACTGCCTTGACGTCGAGATACGAGGTTCGCTTCATGCAGCGTTCCGAAGCCGGGCAATCACTGAGCGGTAGCGGGCCTCGACCGTGTCGCGGGCGAAGTGGCGCCCGGCGGAGACCAACCGGCGGCCGGCGGACCAGACATCGCTGACGGCGCGGTCGTCGCCAGCGAAGATCCAGGCATCCAGCGCCATGTCACCGTCGAGGCCGGCCAACGCCAGGTTGCCGCTGTCGAGCGTCATCAGGTCGGCCAGCCGCCCGCGCTCGATGGCGCCGACATCGCGCCCGCAGGCCTGTGCGGATCCGGCAACGACGCCGTCGAACAGCACTCGGCCGGTCGAGCCGGGTCCGGCCAGCACGGCGCGGGCCTGATCGCCGAGGCGTTGGGAATATTCCAGCGTCCGGAGCTCCTCGCTGAGCGATATCCGGATGTTGGAGTCCGAACCGATGCCGAAGGCGCCGCCGGCGTCGCGGAACCGGGTGGCGTCGAAGATACCGTCGCCCAGATTGGATTCGGTGATCGGGCACAGGCCCGAGACCGCCCCGGACCGGGCCAGGCCTTGGGTCTCGGCTGGTTGCATGTGGGTGGTGTGGATCAGGCACCAGCGCCGGTCGATGCCGACCTGGTCGAGCAGCAGCGCCACCGGCCGGGCACCATGGGCGGCCTCGACCTCGGCAACCTCGGCGGTCTGCTCGGCGGCGTGGATATGGACCGGATCATCGGGGCGCAGCAGCGCCACAGCGCGCACCGCGTCGGGTGTGACCGCGCGCAGGCTGTGCGGCGCGACGCCGACACGGGTGTCGCTGGGCAAGCCGCCTGTGGCGGCAACCGAACCCTCGATAATGCGCCCGAACGCGTCGAGCCCGCAGGAGAACCGCAACTGCCCCCCGGCCAGCGGCCGCCCATCGCAGCCGCCCTGCATATACAGCACCGGCAGCAGTGTCAGGCCCAGCCCGGTTTCGGAGGCCGCCGCTGCGATCCGCTCCGCCAACTCGGCCGGGTTGGCATAGGGCGCGCCGCCGGGTTGGTTGTGCAGGTAGTGGAACTCGCCGACCGCCGCGTAACCCGCCTCGGCCATCTCGACCTGCACCAACGCGGCGATTACCTGAACATCATCCGGGCTGAGGGTCTCGAGGAAGCGGTACATCAGCTTGCGCCAGGTCCAGAAGCTGTCCTTTTCGTCCGGCCCACGCGCCTCGGACATCCCGGCCATGGCGCGCTGGAAGGCGTGGCTGTGCAGGTTCGACGGCGCCGGCAGCAGGATCCGCCCGGCCAGCCGTTCGTCGCCGGATTGCGGCTGAGTGTTGGCCTCGACATCGGCGATCCGTCCATCGGCGCCCAGTGTGACACGGACGTCGCGCGCCCAGCCGCCGGGTAACAGTGCCCGTTCGGAGTACAGCGTTTTCATCGGCGATCAACTTTCCTCATTGACGGGTTATGTACATACATATTACCCATAAAGAAACCGCGTGCAATGCTGGTTGAGAGGAACGCATGACCGCCTACGCTCTGACCGAACTCTCCGCTGCAACAATGGTTGAAGGCGGCGCGCCCTATGGGTTGATCGACGATGCGCTGATCGCCGTGGTTGACGGGCTGATCGTCTGGATCGGCCCGCGCGAGGCGGCGCCGCGCGAGGTCCGCGCCCTTCCGATGCACAAGCAGGAGGGCCGCCTGATCACTCCCGGCCTGATCGACTGCCACACCCATATCGTCCATGGCGGCAACCGGGCGCGCGAGTTCGAGATGCGTCTGGAAGGCGCCAGCTACGAGGAGATTGCCCGGGCTGGCGGCGGCATCCTGTCGACCGTCACGGCGACCCGTGCCGCCGACGAGGATGCGTTGGTCGATACCGCACTACCCCGGCTGGACACGTTGATCGCCGAGGGCGTGACCGCCATCGAGATCAAATCCGGCTACGGTTTGGACATCGATACCGAGCTGGCGATGCTGCGCGCGGCGCGGCGGCTGGGCGTGAAGCGTGATATCGCTGTGGTGACCAGTTTTCTGGGCGCCCATGCGATTCCACCGAAGTACAAGGACCGATCAGACGACTATATCGACGAGGTCTGCCTGCCCGCCCTCGATGCCGCCGCCGCCGAGGGGTTGGCCGACGCGGTTGACGGTTTCTGCGAGGGCATCGCCTTCCTGCCCGACCAGATCGCCCGGGTGTTTGACCGCGCCGAGGAGCTGGACCTACCGGTCAAGCTACATGCCGAGCAGTTGTCGAACCTTGGCGGCGCGGCGCTGGCGGCAT
>DATLAW010000111.1:0-6958 GCA_035527255.1 Thermohalobaculum sp.
AGGTGTCCGAGCGCGCGACGTATGCCTCGGGCTGGTAGTAGTCGTAGTAGGAGACGAAATACTCGACCGCGTTGTCGGGAAAGAAGTTTTTGAATTCGCCATAAAGCTGGGCGGCGAGGGTCTTGTTGGGGGCCAGGATGATGGCCGGGCGCTGGGTCGCCTCGATCACCTTGGCCATGGTGAAGGTCTTGCCGGTGCCGGTGGCGCCAAGCAGGACTTGATCGCACTCGCCGGCCAGAATCGCCTTGGTGATTTCGGCGATCGCCTGGGGCTGGTCGCCGGCCGGGCGGAATTCAGTCTGCATCACCAAACGACGCCCGCCCTCGAGCTTTTCGGCCTTGGGCCGATTCGCAATTATGGTTTGGTCAGACATTTAAGGCTCCCGGTTCAGTATGCTCACATATGGCGTGAAGGGGACTGAGAGGCAATCGTCGCGAGCACATTAAGGGAACATTTACGATTTTAGTCGCAAAATGCGTCTAATGAGCAGAGTCAGATTGACGCGACTCGCCTTTAAGGTGTATATCTAATGGTGCAAGCAGCAGATCGCCGTCAACTTGGTGCAACATCCACCCCACCCTCGCTCCCTGCATCGGGTTGGCGGCGTGACTTGCAAAAATCCTCAAGTTTTCAAACGCCTCCGGGCGTTTTTTCAGTTTTTGGTGCCGCCGCAGATGACGGCGATGTCAATACGCCGCCACATTTGCGGCCCCCGGACCGGCCGTCTGCTGTGATGGTGCTCGCACCGGTGCTGGGGCTGATGATCTGGATCGGGCTGCTAATCCTGGTGTTTTAGTCGGTGCTCGATCGGGCTCATCTATGCACTCCCCGCGCAACCAAGTGGCTCTAGACTTGCGGGGAGTTGTTCGAGAAATTGATCCCGCCGTCAGTAGGTGCGAATCAGTCCGACCATCTTGCCCTGGATCTTGATCTGATCGGCGCGATAAAGCCGGGTCTCGTAGGCCGGGTTGGCGGCCTCCAGCGCGATGGCGCCGCCCTTTCGGCGGAGGCGTTTCAAGGTTGCTTCGTGGTCCTCGATCAGGGCGACCACGATGTCCCCGGTATCGGCACTGTCCTGGCGGCGGACGACGACAATGTCGCCCTCAAAAATTCCGGCCTCGATCATACTGTCACCCTTGACCTCGAGGGCGTAGTGCTCACCCGAGGCCGACAGCATCGAGGAGGGCACGCCGAGATGGGTGGCGCCATTTTCCATTGCCTCGATTGGCACACCGGCGGCAATGCGCCCGATCAATGGAACGACGGCCGCATCTTCGTCGCGGCGCAGTGGTCGCATGCCAAGTTGGGCAGCACTTTGGCTGAAGATATCCGTTGCGGCGCGGTCGCCCTCGATCACCGAGGGGCGGAAGCCGCCGCGATTGGGTCTGGTATCCTCGACATTGTCGGGCAGGCGGATGATCTCGACAGCGCGGGCCCGGTGGGCCAGGCGGCGGATGAAGCCGCGTTCCTCCAGCGCCGTTATCAGCCGGTGGATGCCCGATTTCGAACGCAGATCCAGCGCTTCCTTCATCTCGTCGAACGAGGGCGACACGCCGTCACGCTGGACCCGTTTATGGATGAACATCAGAAGATCGTACTGTTTCCTGGTCAGCATCGCGGCTTTCTCCAGCTGGAATTTCCTAACATCTAGTGCAATGTTCTATGAAAGTTCCCGGTTTGTGTCAAGCGATCAAGAGATATGGCTTTGCTGTAGTTCAAGATCCTAATGGCCGTCGCGAGCCGGATTTCAACATTCGCGATTACATTAGGGGTATCAGTTCAGATATTCCCGCCGTTGAGGCTCTGTGGCGGCCGATGCTGGATGATCCGCTCGAAGCGGGTTTCCCGGAGTAGATCCGGGGCATGGGTTTTTTGTGCAAGATTTATTGATGAATCAGTAAAGCGCCGACCTGGGTAATTCTGATTTCCGGCAGGCGGCATTGTGCATGTGGGCGGCTACCAGGTTGGCCCGACAACTGTTAAAATCTGTCCGGAACAGGCGCCGTCTTTGGGTAGCTCGGCAGGATAGGCCGGGAGCTCCACAGCAACTCACCACCCACGCAAACGGAGGAATTCGACATGCAGTTCATATCGACACGCGTATTTTCCCTTGGCCTGGCGTTCATCGCTGGTATCTTCGCCGTCATCCATTCAGCACCGCAGGCTGTGGCCCAGACCGGGCCCGGTTGGATCACACTGCTCGATGCCCAGAAAATGGGCGACTGGGATCAGGTCGGCGCGTCAAATTGGCGGCTGGAGGATGGTGCGGTTGTTGCCGATACCAAGACCAGCGAGGGCGCGGCGCATCTGCTGAGCAAGGAATCCTACACGGATTTCATGCTCCATATCGAGTTCTGGGCCAGCGACGACGCCAACAGCGGCATCTTCCTGCGCTGTAACAACCGTGAGAAAATCAACGACAGGAACTGCTACGAGGCGAATATTTTCGATCAGCGCAAGGATCCGAGCTATGGCACCGGCGCCATCGTCCGGCACGTTGAGATCGACCCGATGCCGAAGGCTGGCGGCAAGTGGAATACCTATGAGATCACCGTCAAGGGGCGCGATATCTCGGTCATGCTGAACGGCGAGACCACGGCGGTGCTGCGCAGCGGACTGCTGACCGAGGGGCCGTTCTCGTTGCAGCATGGCGCCGGGGTGATCAAGTTCCGCAAGGTTGCGATCAAGCCGCTGTAACGGGCGAGCACCGGCTCAGTCGAGCGCGATGTAGTCGACTTTGCTGCCCGCCTTCGCCGCCGGTGCGCGGGGCGGGCGGACGACCAATGCATTGGCCTGGGCGAGCGTGGCGATCATGCTCGAGTCCTGGTCCGGGGCCATGTCACACAGCATGTTGCCGTCGGCGCCCAGGCTGACGGTGGCGCGCATGTAGTGCTCGCGCGGGCCGTTGGCCTCGATGGCGTGGCGGAGCAGGGCAGGGCGGGTTTGGCGCGGGCCGGCGGGCAGGCCGAGGGCCTTGTCGATGGCGGGCCTGAGGAAGATCTCGGCGCAGACCATCGACGAGACCGGGTTACCGGGCAGGCCCAGCATCACCCTGGCGCCGAGCTTGCCCGCCATCAACGGTTTGCCGGGCCGCATGGCGATCTTGTAGAAATCGAGGGTCAGGCCGGCATCACCGAACACTCCCGCAACCAGGTCGTGATCGCCGACCGAGGCGCCGCCGAGGGTGACGATGAAATCCGCCTCGCCCGCCGCCACCAGTGCCGCCAGCAGGCTGGCGCGGTTGTCGCGGGCGATCGGGCAGCGGAGTGGGCGCGCGCCGATGGTGGTCAGCATCGCCGCCAGGCCGATGTCGTTGGACGAGACGATCTGGTCGGGGCCGGGGGTCTGGCCCGGCTCCACCAATTCGTCGCCGGTCGGGATCAGCGCCACCACCGGACGGCGGCGGACGGTCACTACGGGCACGTTCATCGACGCCAGCAGGGCAGCCTCGCGGCCGGTCAGGCGGCGAGGCGCGGTCAGGCGGTAGCCTTCGGCGAAATCCATGCCCATGGGGCGGATATGGGCGCCTGGGGCGGGGGAATCGGTGACCTCGATGGTGTCACCGGTGCGAATTGAGTCCTCCTGGATCAGGATGGTGTCGGCGCCGCTGGGGACCGGAGCGCCGGTGAAGATGCGAACCGCTTGGCCGGGGCCGACTGTGCCGGTGTGGCCGTTGCCGGCGGCGGACTCGCCGGTCACCGTGAGGCGCGCGCCCGTAGTGGCATCAGCCGCGCGTACCGCGTAGCCGTCCATGGCCGATGCGGCGAAGGGCGGCTGGTTGCGGGTGGCGACAGCGTCGGCGGCCAGAACCCGGCCGGCGGCCTCGGCCAGTGGCGCCTGCTCGGTGCCCGTGGGTTCGACAAGCGTCAGGATCCGGGCGAGGGCGTCGGCGACGGGGAGCAGCATCAATCGGCCTCGAACATGCCCGAATTGCCGCCCGATTTGTGGGTGACCCGGATGTCGGAGATCTGCATGGCGCGGTCGACCGCCTTGCACATGTCGTAGACGGTGAGGGCGGCGACCGAGACGGCGGTCAGGGCCTCCATCTCGACCCCGGTCTGGCCGGTCAGCTTGACGGTGGCCTCGATTTCGACGCGGTTGGGTGGGGCGGGGGTCAGATCGACGGTGACCTTGGTCAGCATCAGGGGGTGGCAGAGCGGGATCAGGTCCGGCGTGCGCTTGGCCGCCATGATGCCGGCGAGGCGGGCGACCGCCAGCACGTCGCCCTTCTTGGCCTTGCCATCGATGATCATCGCCAGGGTCTCGGGCGCCATGGATACGGTGCCCTTGGCGGTGGCGGTGCGGGCGGTGGCGGGTTTGTCGCCGACATCGACCATGACGGCGCGGCCCTCGTCGTCGAAGTGGGAGAAATCGCTCATGCGGCACCGGTTATAGGCAGGGGATTGGCGAGGATTTCCCGGGTCGCTGCGGTGACATCCTGTTGGCGCATAAGGCTTTCTCCGATCAGGAAGCTGCGCGCGCCGGCCCGCGCCAGCCGAGCCAGGTCGGCGGGGGTAGCGAGGCCGCTCTCGGCCACCAGCAGGCGGTTCGCGGGGATGCGGGGGGCGAGTTGCTCGGTGACCTCCAGCCGGACTTCGAAGGTCTTCAGGTTGCGATTGTTGATGCCGAGGAGGGGAGATTTCAGGGCCAGGGCGCGGTCGAGTTCAGGGCCGTCATGGACCTCGATCAGGGCATCCATGCCCCAGTCGGCGGCGGTTGATTCCAGCTCGGCGGCCCGGGTGTCGGAGACGCTGGCGAGGATGATCAGGATGCAGTCGGCGCCCATCGCGCGGGCCTCGGCGACCTGGTAGGGATCATACATAAAATCCTTTCGGATCACCGGGATAGAGGTGGCAGCGCGGGCGGCAATCAGGAATTCGTCGGCGCCCTGGAAGCTCGGCGTATCGGTCAGCACGCTGAGGCAGGTGGCGCCGCCGGCCTGGTAGGCGCGGGCCAGCGTGGGTGGGTCGAAGTCGGCCCGGATCAAGCCCTTGGAGGGGCTGGCTTTCTTGATCTCGGCGATCAGGCCGTAGCGCCCGGCGGCCTGGGCCTGAACCAGGGCTGCGTGGAATGGACGAACCGGGGGCGCGGCCTTGGCGGCAGCCTCGACGGCGGCCAGCGGGCGGGCCGTTTTGCGGGCGGCTACCTCCTCCAGCTTGTAGGCTTTGATCTGGTCGAGAATGTTGCTCATGGCGGATTGTTAACCTGCCTTGGGCTGGGATTCCAGCAGGAGTGTTTTGGAAGTGTTTTAGGGGTGTTTTGGGGGTGTTATGGGAGTGGCGAAATGTCGATGGATAATTGTTAACGAATGGGCGGTGCGCGGGTCGGTTGGCCGGCGATGAGCGTGAGGCGGATGTTGGGCAGCAGGTCAGGGTTTCAGTTTGAACGAAGTGCTGCTTTGGGCGCGTGAGCGGGCGTTGTAAATTCAAGCGGTCATGGCGGATTTTTGCCAGACAGCGACATCCGCGCGAAATGAATGCGGCTTCGATGTGGTCTGCCTCTATGGCGCGCATGGATTTGGTGTGATCCAGAATTTTATTTCAACTGCAACCCATCAACGCACCGACGAATATGACGGATCGCTCACGGATGATGCGCGAACTGATCGAGGAAGGACGCGACGCCATCGGCGATACATGCGGCCTGACCCTGCGCCTTTCGCTCGACGAGACGATCGGTGATCTCGGCTTCGCAAATTCCGTGGTTCGCGACATGATCGAGATGCACAGCGATCTGCCGGGCCTTTGGGACCTCGCCCATGGCGTAAGGGTAGATTGCTCCGGCCCCTCGCGTTTCAGTGAAGAGGGCGCACAGCAGAGCTTGGTGGAAGGCGTGAAACCGTTGGCCCTGAAAACCATCGCGCATATGGACCAGAGGCCGGTCATGCACTATAACTCAAACTGGACCACTCGGTGGGGGCTGACCAGTCTGACCAGTCTGGCCGTGGGCCGACTGGTTCGACGTTTTAAGAGTTTACGGGTCGGATCATTTGTGAGGATTGGGTCAGGTAGGCAAGATCCGCACCGCGGGCGGTGAATGGAGTTCTCGAGACGCTCAAAATCGGAAAAGAGTGATAGAGGAGGAAAATCCATGGTTGATTCGAACAAGTGGGAAGACGATCGCAGGAAATGCCTGATCGTCGGGCTGATCGTGGCGGCGATTGTAACCGCGATCCTGATCTGGATTCTCGCGTTGATGGGTGTGCCGGTGTGGTTGCTCGTTATCCTGGGCGTGGTGATCGCGGTGGGACTGTTCTATTTGGTTAGCAACTATTGCCAGGACCGCGCGGAGGCGGCGGCCGATGCCGCGGCACGGGAAGTCGCCGAGCGAGCGGCGGTTGAGCGGGCTGCGGCCGAGGAACGCGCGACGCGTGAAGCCGCGGAGGCTGCAGAAGCACAGCGGCGGCGCGCGGACGCTGAGGCGCGGGAAGCGACCGAGCGAGCGGCGGCCGAGCGGGTTTCCGCGGAACAAACCGCCGTTGAGACCGCCAGGACCGGCCCGGCCGCGGGCAATACAGCGGCCAATGAATTGGACCGCGACGGCGACGGCGTCATCGAAGGTATCCACGAGGGCACGCGACCTGCGGCGCTGGCCGCGCCACGTGGCAGAATGGCCGACGATCTCAAGAAGATCAAGGGGATCGGGGCGAAGCTCGAACAACTCTGCAACCAACTGGGCTTTTACCATTTCGACCAGATCGCCGCATGGACGCTGAACGAAGTTGCCTGGGTCGATTCCAATTTGCTGACTTTCAAGGGACGCGTGACGCGCGACAATTGGGTTGAACAGGCAAGGGTTCTTGCGTCCGGTGGCGAGACCTAGGCCGTGTGGACGGATTTGATCAAGATGAATGCGGCGGCGAGTGCGACGAACGATCCGAAGTTTCGGCGGGTTTTCTCGCAGCGTAGCGCGATGCGCTTGAAGCGTTTCAGCTTGCCGACCGCCTGTTCGATGCGCG
>DATLAW010000112.1:0-3190 GCA_035527255.1 Thermohalobaculum sp.
CAACTCGAGCTGCCAGATCGCGGATCGTAGGGTAACTTGCTCTATTTAAAAGGTTTAGTTTTGAGGGCGTCACTATTTTGCATGCCCTGAGCCAGGGAGAAATGGCGCGTCTGGTCTTGACAGAAAGCGGCTCCGCAAGGATGCTGCCACTGGTTGAATGCTCGCGAAAGCGCTATAAATTGTTGGATTCCATGATATTGGAGTTCAGTGCTGAGCCGAACAAGAGGATACCTGAATTGAGCAAGATCCAAAATGTAAACGCTTGCACGATTCGCATCCCCCTCAATGTGCCGACGACATTCTCGACGCGTCATGTTGTGGCGCGGGAATATGCGCTTGTGCGCGTGTGCGGTGATGACGGCATCGAGGGAATTGGGTTTTGCTACGGGGGCAACAACGCCGCCGGGCTGGTGACCATGGCGGTCACCGATCTTCTGGCGCCGATCCTGCTTGGACAGGACTGTCATGCGGTCGAGCGGCATTGGGAGGCGATGTACGACGAAGCATTGTTGCAGGGACGTGCTGGCGCCGTCATGCGGGCGATTTCGATCCTCGATACGGCGCTGTGGGATCGCAATGCGCGAGCCGCCGGATTGCCGTTGTACAAGTTTCTGGGCGCGCACCGCACCGACCTGGTCCCCGCCTATGCCAGCGGCGGCTATTATCTCGAGGGCAAGACGCCGACGATGCTGGGCGAGGAGATGGCGCGCTATGTCGCCATGGGCTTCCGTGCCGTGAAGATGAAAGTCGGTGGACTGAGCAACCGCGAAGACGCGGATCGGGTCCGCGCTGCCCGAGAGGCGATCGGACCCGATGTTCTGCTGACGCTGGATGCCAACAATGCATGGAAGGATCTGCCGACTGCATTGAGCGCCATCCGGCTGTTCGAGCCCTTCGACCCCTACTGGATCGAGGAGCCGTTCAGCCCCGACGACATCGACAATCATGCGCGTCTGGCAGCGGCGACCCCGATCACGGTAGCGACCGGCGAGATCGAGGCCGGCCGCTGGCGTTTCAAGCATCTGCTCGAGCGCGGCGCCGCCGCGATCTTGCAGGCGGATGCCGCCGTATGCGGCGGTATCACCGAGTGGCGCCGCATAGCAGCCACGTCGGCCAGCTTTGGTGTGACCATGTGCCCGCATTGGTTCCATGACCTGCACATACATCTTGTCGCCTCGGTCCCGAATGGCCAGTTCGTCGAGTTCTTCCCCGACAGCGAGGTCCTGAATTTCCGCGAGGTGGTGACACACCAGCTCGAGGTCCGCGACGGTGCGCTGGTGTTGCCGCAGCGGCCTGGGCTCGGTTTCGATTTCGACGAAGCGGCAGTATCATCCTTCGCGGTCGCACCCTGGAAGTGCGTCGGGCCGGGCAACACCCTCCGGGCCTCGGCATGAAGCTTTTGATCACCGGAGCCGCCGGGAAGATCGGTCGCGTGCTGCGCCGCGGCTTGGCCGGGAGCTACGATTTCACCCGCCTGGCCGATATCGCCCCGCAGGACGCTGCTGGTGTCGGCGAGGAATGCATTGATCTGGATATCGGCGACCTCGCGGCAACGGTTGCCGCCGTTGAGGGTATCGACTGCGTCATCCATCTTGCGGGCGTATCGGTCGAGCCGGAGGACAATGCCTGGGCGCAGGTCCTCCCGACCAATATCGTCGGCACCTATAATGTCTTCGAGGCCGCCCGCCTGGCTGGGGTCAAGCGGGTTGTCTTCGCCTCGTCGAACCACGTCGTCGGCTTTCACCGACGCGAAGTGGTGACGGATTGCAGCGCTGTTGCGCGGCCCGACAGCTACTATGGCGTCAGCAAGGTCTTCGGCGAGGCTCTGGGCCGGCTCTATGCCGACAAGCATGGGCTCAGCGTTGCGTGTCTACGTATTGGTTCTTTCCGCGAATATCCCGAAGACCCGCGCATGCTTGCAACCTGGATCAGCGCCCGCGATGGGGTACAGTTGTTCAGACGTTGCATCGACGCGCCTGACTTCCACTTCCTGATCGCCTATGGGATCTCCGACAATGCCAGCAGCTTCTGGAGCAATAGCGGGATTGAATGGCTCGGCTACAGGCCGGAGGATACCGCTGAGACCTACGCCTCGGATTTTGCCGGAATGACCGAGGACGCGGTGATCCGGCAATTTCACGGCGGATCGTACTGCGAAATGAACTTCACCGGCGATCCAAGTCGGATCGAATAACCGGCGGATATAGGTGACATGGGCGATAAATCCGGAAGGCCGGTGCAAAAAAGGGCGCAGCGACGCCGGTCTAACCATGTCAGGGTCGCGGATGTGGCGCTTGCCGCTGGCGTCTCTGGGGCCACCGTTTCGCGCGCCCTGAACCGGACCGGCACGGTCTGCGATGCTGTTCGTCGGCGGATTGAAGACGCCGTCATCGAACTCGGCTATGTGCCCAACGGCGCGGCGCGGGCGCTAGCCTCCCAACGGTCGCATGCCATCGGCCTGATTGTCCCAACCCTCGAGAATACCAATTTCGCGATCACCGCCGAGGCGGCGCAGCGGCGCCTGGTCGATGCTAGCTACAACCTGATCGTCGCGAGCACCGGATACGACCCGGCCAGAGAATCTGATCAAATCCAGTCCCTGGTCGCCCATGGGGTCGATGGGATCATCCTGGTTGGTGCGCAGCGTGACCCGGACGTCACCGATTTTCTGAAATCCCGGTGTGTTCCATATGTCGTGACCTGGCTGCTGGCGAGCGACGACACGCCGTGTGTCGGCTTCGACAACGCCGAGGCGGCCCGCAGGCTTGCCAGCCACCTTCTGGACTTGGGGCACCGTCAGATTGGCGTGATCGCTGGCCTGACGAAGAACAATGACCGCGCTGCCGCACGCCTCGAGGGGGTCCGCCGTGCCCTGGGCGAGAGGGGCCTGGCTTTGCCGCGCGAATTGTTGATTGAGCGCCCCTACAGGATCGCCGAGGGGCAGTTCGCGCTGCGTGCCCTGTTGGCGACCTCGCCGCAACCGACGGCCGTGGTCTGCGGCAATGATCAGCTTGCCTTCGGTGCGCTGATCGAATGCGGCCGGCAAGGTATTGCGGTGCCCGACGAGGTTTCGATTGTCGGCTTTGACGACCTCGAATTTGCCAGTCAGATTGTGCCGGCCCTGACGACCATTCATGTTCCCGCGGAGCAGATCGGTCTCCGGGCGGCCGAGTATCTGCTGGCCAAGATC
>DATLAW010000113.1:0-7256 GCA_035527255.1 Thermohalobaculum sp.
TCAGCCTGCCGTTCGGCAAGAGCAACCAGATCGGCTTTGTCCAGGGCTTCAAGCTCGGATCGCTTCATCCAAATGGTGAATCACGATCTTGATTCCCACACAACAAAAAACACACTATATGGGACGCTAAACAGGTACCCCTTTCTGGGGGAGGGACGCTAGCGGCGGCGGTTGGTCTTTCGTCCCCGTCCCCTGCAAGGGGAGGGGTCTGCCGACCGCACCGAACATTTTGAAATGCCGCACCTCTGGACGGGCCTCCCTCGCCCGTCTAATGCGGGGCAATGAAGCTTTCCGATTTCGATTTCGAGCTGCCTGAGAACCTGATCGCGCTGCGCCCGGTGAAGCCCCGTCCGGCTTCGCGGATGCTGGTGGCGCGTGGCGGTGAGATTGCCGATTGCCACGTGCACGACCTGCCCGGCTGGCTGCGTCCCGGCGATATGCTGGTGTTCAACGACACCAAGGTGATCCCGGCCCGGCTGTTCGGCGAGCGTCATCGCGTCAGCACCGACGGGCCGGGGATGGCGAAGATCGAGGTCACGCTGATCCGCCGTGACGATGCCGCCCGCTGGACAGCACTTGCCCGCCCGGCCAAGCGGCTGGCGCCGGGCGACCACATCCAGTTCGGCGGTGGCCTGAGCGCCGAGGTAGCCGAGAAACGCGATGCCGGAGAGATTGCCCTGGCCTTCGACCGCAGCGGTGCCGATCTGGATGCCGCCATCGCCGGGGCCGGGGTGATGCCGCTGCCGCCCTACATCGCCCAGCGCCGAGCCGCCGATGCGCAGGACACGCAGGACTACCAGACGATCTTCGCCCGGCGTCTTGGCGCGGTCGCCGCACCCACCGCCGCTCTGCATTTCGATGATACGCTGATGGCGGCGCTGGCGGCGCGCGGCGTGCTGTCGGCCCGCCTCACGCTGCATGTGGGCGCCGGGACTTTCCTGCCGGTCAAGACCAACATTGTCGCCGAGCACCGGATGCATGCCGAGTGGGGCGAAATCGACCAGCGCACCGCCGCAACCATCAACGCGGCGCGTGCGGCGGGTGGGCGGGTCATCGCGGTCGGCACCACTGCGCTACGTCTGCTGGAAAGCGCCGCAACGCCTGATGGCCAGGTAGGCACGTTTAGCGGTGAGACCGAAATCTTCATCACCCCAGGCTACCGTTTCCGTACTATCGACGGCTTGATGACCAATTTCCACCTGCCACGCTCGACCCTGTTCTTGCTGGTCTCGGCCTTGATGGGCCGCGAGCGGATGCAGCAGATCTATGCCCATGCGATCAAGGCGGGTTATCGCTTCTACTCCTACGGTGACAGCTCGCTGCTGCTGCCGGACTGACGCCTGGCGCAAGGGCGGGTGCGACGATATATCTGGCATCCGCGTCCCTCTCGCGACACATCCTGACGTTTCCAAGCGATTGCCAGTTCACGGGAACCGGCAAAGTGCGTAAAATCGCCAGATCATACGAAAGCCCGCCCGATGTTTACCGTAATTCGAACCTCATGGCCCCTGCTGCTCGGCATGTTCCTGCTGATGCTGGGCAACGGTATGCAAGGCACGGTGCTTGGCCTGCGCGGCGGCATTGAGGCTTTCGAGTCGACCACCATGGGCTTTGTCATGGCCGGATACTTCGCCGGTTTCCTCGGCGGCGCGCAGGCGGCGCCCTGGCTGGTACAGCGGGTTGGCCATGTGCGGGTCTTCGCGGCGCTAGCATCGCTGATCTCGGCCGCCTTCATCATCTTCGCGGCGGTCGTGGACCCGATTGCCTGGACGCTGATGCGCTTTGTCGTCGGTTTTTGTTTTTCAGGCGTCTATGTCGTCGCCGAAAGCTGGCTCAACGACAGCTCAACCAACGAGAATCGAGGCCGGACGCTGTCGACCTATCTGATGACCCAGATGTTCGGCATCATCGTCGCCCAGGGCCTGATCAATGTCGCCGATCCGGGCGGCTATAACCTGTTCGTCATCATGTCGGTCGCGGTCTCGATCTCGTTCGCGCCGATGTTGCTGTCGGCCAGCCCGGCGCCGGTGTTCTCGACGACCCGGCGAATGTCATTGGGGCAGCTTTTCAAGACCTCGCCGCTGGGCTGTGTCGGCACCTTCCTGCTGGGTGCGGTGTTTGCGACCCAGTTCGGAATGGGGCCAGTATACGCCACCGAGATCGGGCTGACCAAAGGCGAGATTTCGATTTTCATCGGCGCGATCTATGTTGGCGGGCTGGTGCTGCAATACCCGATTGGATGGTTGTCGGACCGGATGGACCGGCGCGCGTTGATTGCTATCGTGACCGTGCTCGGATCTGCCGGTTGCCTGATCGCGCTGATTTTCGGCGGATCATTTATCGCGCTGGTCGTCACAGCGTTTCTGGTGGGGGGCACGTCGAACCCGCTGTATTCATTGCTGATCGCCCACACCAATGACTTTCTCGAGCACGAAGACATGGCCTCCGCCTCGGGTGGTCTGATCGTTCTAAACGGGATTGGAGCGGTCGGCACGCCGATCCTCGTCGGCTATCTCATGCAGGAGTTTGGTCCGCCGGTATTCCTCTATTTCATCGCTATTATCATGGCGGTGATCACGGCCTATGCCCTGTACCGCATGACGGTGCGCCCGGCGCCATCGATTGAAGAGACCTCGCCGATCGCACCCTACAGCATGGTTTCCGGCACCCAGGTCGCAGCGGAGATTGCACAGGAGATTGCCGTCGAACAGGCCTCGGACAGCGAAACGCAGCCGTAAAGCGCGACAAAAACCGCACAATCGGGACGAAGCGCGAGCGATTCCCCTGCATTTCTTGACAAACCCCCCAGCAACGCGCTGCCATTCCACTGTGGGAGACTGATAAATAACTCAGTTCGGAGCGAGGAGTGGCAGAATGGATACCGAGCAGGAGGATGTCCTCCGATTCTGGCTGGATGAAATTGGACCGGAACGCTGGGATGTGAGCGAGGCCGGGCTTGACGCGGAAATCAGGGAACGCTTTGAGGCGCTGTGGCGCCGCGCTGGGGGTGGCGGCTGCGATCATTGGCTGTTGACGCCCCGAGGCGCGCTGGCGCTGGTGATCTTGCTGGACCAGTTCCCGCGCAACATGTTCCGGGGCACCGCCGAGGCCTACCGCACCGATCGCCGGGCGCTGTGCGCGGCCAAACAATCCGTCCGCCGTGGCCACGACAAGGTGACACCGGAGCCGGAACGGCTGTTCTTCTATTTGCCGCTGATGCATTCCGAGGGCCTGCCGGACCAGGAGCGGTGCGTGCGGCTGATCAAACTGGGGCTGACCACGACCAGCGCGGGTAACATCGAACATGCTCGACGCCACCGCGAGGTCATCCGCAAGTTTGGCCGTTTTCCCAGCCGCAACCGGCCGCTGGGGCGCCAGGACACCGAGGCCGAGCGGGAATACCGCGCCAGTGGCGGCTACATGGCCTGACGGCAGGCGAATCGCGCCTTCGACGCGCATCAGGGGCTGATCGGGTCGGGATGACCCCGGCGATTTTGCCGGGCCTCGCAGCCTTGCCGCAAGGATCGTTCTGCCCAGCGCCAATTCCGGCGGCAAAGCTGCGCCGCGGCTAGAGCGCTTTCCGACCTGATTACATCAAGCGCGCGCTCGGAGACATTGGCTGGTCGCATTTTCCGGTTAAGCGGATGATTCCATCTGCTTCGAAAATGCTCTGAACCGATTGAACAAACATGACCCGTCGATTTGTCGCGCAGGCGCTGATTGCGTTGCGTGCCCAATCCGCCCTACCCTGCCGCAAATCTGATTGCCGGGAGAGAACGCATGAGCACCGCCTTTGATGTCGTGATTATCGGCGCTGGCCCCGGCGGCTATGTCGCCGCGATCCGCGCCGCGCAACTTGGACTGAAGGTCGCGATTGTCGAGCGTGAGCATCTGGGCGGCATCTGCCTGAACTGGGGCTGCATCCCGACCAAGGCGCTGCTGCGCTCGTCCGAGGTATTTCACCTGATGCAGCGGGCCGGCGAGTTCGGGCTGACGGTGGAGAAGTTCGGCTACGATCTCGACGCGGTGATTAAACGCTCACGCGGGGTGGCCAAACAGCTTAACTCCGGCGTCGGGCATCTGCTCAAAAAGAACAAGGTAACCGTCGTGATGGGCGCGGCATCGGTCGCGGCCAAGGGGAAGGTTTCGGTCAAGACCGAAAAGGGCACCGAGGAACTGACGGCCAAGAACATCATCATTGCCACCGGCGCCCGGGCCCGCGAACTGCCAGGGCTGGAAGCTGACGGCGACCTGGTCTGGACTTATCGGCACGCGCTGCTGCCGCCACGGATGCCGAAGCGGCTGCTGGTCATCGGCTCCGGCGCCATCGGCATCGAGTTCGCCAGCTTCTACAACACGCTGGGCGCCGATACCACGGTGGTTGAAGTGATGGACCGGATCCTGCCGGTGGAAGACGCCGAGATCTCGGCCTTCGCCAAGAAGGCGTTCGAGAAGCAGGGCATGAAGTTGATGGCGAGCGCCATGGTCAAGCAGCTTGACCGCGGAAAAGGCAAGGTCACCGCCCATATCGAGACCGGTGGCAAGGTCGAGAAAATAGAGTTCGACACGGTGATCTCCGCGGTCGGTATCGTCGGCAATATCGAGGGGCTGGGGCTGGAGGGCGTAGGCGTCAAGATCGACCGCACCCATGTGGTGACGGATGCCTATTGCCGCACCGGGGTCGAGGGGATCTATGCGATCGGCGACATCGCCGGCGCACCCTGGCTGGCCCACAAGGCAAGCCACGAAGGCGTCATGGTTGCCGAACTGATCGCTGGCAAGCATGTCCACCCGGTCAAACCGGAATCGATTGCCGGTTGCACTTATTGCTACCCGCAGGTCGCCAGCGTCGGCATGACCGAGGCCAAGGCGAAGGAGGCCGGGCGAAAAATCAAGGTTGGCCGTTTCCCCTTCATCGGCAACGGCAAGGCCATCGCGCTGGGCGAATCCGAGGGCATGATGAAGGTCATCTTCGATAATTCCAGCGGCGAGCTGCTGGGCGCCCACATGATCGGTGCAGAAGTTACCGAACTTATCCAGGGCTATGTGATCGGCCGCCAGTTGGAGACCACCGAGGAAGACCTGATGCATTCGGTGTTCCCGCACCCGACGCTATCAGAAATGATGCATGAGGTGGTGCTGAACGCCTATGGCAGGACGATCCATTTCTGAGGGTGGAAGACCAACGGTCTATGATCATGACTCATGCCATGGTGCCCCCTCCCTAACCCTCCCCCCCAGCGGGGAGAGGGGATACCGTTGCGCTTTCAGGGACTTGAAGTCCCTCCCCTGGAACGGGAGGGGTTGGGGAGGGGTCTGCTGCGATAAGTTTCGATCACTGAGCTTTGGATTTATTTCCCCGCACGCCCCTTACTTCCCCGGACTTGATCCGGGGCCTCGCGCCGCTGAGGAATGAGGGTCGAGACCCCGGATCAAGTCCGGGGAAGTGCAATGATGGGATGAGATGTAAACCCCACCCCACGTCTACTGCGGCTGCGGCTCCATCCCACCTTCGCCGCCGAGGTCACGCTTCGGCTTGCCGGCCTTGGGCACCGCCGCGTGGCTTCCGTCGCCGGTGGCCGGTGGCACGTCGCCGTCATCCGAGCGAACGATCTTCTCGCCCGCGATCACTTTGATGATCTCTTCGCCGGTCAGGGTCTCGTATTCCAGCAAGCCTTGCGCCAGGCGCTCGAACTCCTCGCGGTGCTCGGTCAGGATACGTTTCGCGGTCTCATAACCCTCATCGCTCAGGCGTCTGACCTCGTCCTCGATCAGCTTCTGCGTCGGGCCAGAAATTCGGCTCGCACCGGCTGGCAAACCTCCGATGAAGCTGTCGCGTTCAGCGGCATAATCGATGTTGCCGACCGCGTCCGACATGCCAAACTGGGTGACCATGGCGCGGGCGATGCGCGACACCTGCTGGATGTCACTGACTGGGCCAGAGGACACGTTATCCTCGCCGAACTTGATGATTTCGGCGGCCTTGCCGGCCATCGCCATGGCGATCATCGAGATATATTTGGTCTTCGAGGTTGAATAGCTGTCGCGCTCGGGCAGTGACATCACCAGACCCAAGGCTCGGCCACGCGGAATGATCGTCGCCTTGTAGATCGGGTCGTGCTGGGGCACCTTCATGCCCACCAGGGCATGACCGGCCTCGTGATATGCGGTATGGGTCTTCTCCTCCTCGGTCATCACCATCGAGCGTCGCTCGGCGCCCATCATGACTTTGTCCTTGGCGAACTCGAAGTCGTCCATCGTGACCAGCCGCTTGTCGCTGCGAGCGGCCTTCAGTGCCGCTTCGTTGACCAGGTTGGCAAGATCGGCGCCGGAGAAGCCGGGCGTTCCGCGCGCGATCATCTTCAGGTTCACATTCGGCGCCAGCGGCACCTTGCGGGCATGAACGGCGAGGATCTTCTCACGACCCTTGATGTCCGGGTTCGGCACTTGCACCTGGCGGTCGAACCGGCCGGGGCGCAGCAGCGCCGGGTCCAGCACGTCGGGGCGGTTGGTGGCGGCGATCAGGATCACGCCCTCGTTGGCCTCGAAGCCGTCCATTTCGACCAGAAGCTGGTTCAGGGTCTGCTCACGCTCGTCATTGCCGCCACCATAACCAGCGCCGCGATGGCGCCCGACAGCGTCGATTTCGTCGATGAAGACGATGCAGGGCGCGTTCTTCTTCGCCTGCTCGAACATGTCGCGCACCCGCGAGGCGCCAACGCCGACAAACATTTCGACGAAATCCGAGCCCGAAATGCTGAAGAACGCCACATTGGCCTCGCCAGCGATGGCGCGGGCCAGCAGAGTTTTACCAGTGCCCGGAGGGCCAACCAGCAGCGCGCCCTTGGGGATCTTGCCGCCGAGGCGCGAGTATTTTTGCGGGTCGCGGAGGAATTCGACAATCTCCTCCAGCTCCTCCTTGGCCTCGTCGATGCCGGCGACCTCGTCGAAAGTGACCTTTCCGGTGCGCTCGGTCAGCAGCTTGGCCTTGGATTTGCCAAAGCCCATGGCGCCGCGTCCGCCGCCCTGCATCCGGTTGAGGAAAAAGATCCAGATGCCAAAGACGACCAGCATCGGCAACCAGAAACCCAAGGTCGACAAAAGCCCGCCGCGCTCCTGAGCCTCGACCCGGATCGCGACGTTCGATGCGCTTAGCACCTCGACCACGTCGAAGTCACGCGGCTGAATTGTGGTGAGCCGCCTATTGTCGTTCATCGTGATGGTGATGTTCTCACCGTCGATGACGACCTCTTTAA
>DATLAW010000114.1:0-3239 GCA_035527255.1 Thermohalobaculum sp.
TATTGCAGTGATGAAAGCCTCGAAGAACGTCCATTCGTCGTCCGGCATCAAGTTCCGCGCCAAGATAACCTCCAGAGCCAAAGTTATCTTGAATCAGATACTCACCCTCTTGGGAATCCCATTTGTCAACACCGCCTAGCAGACCGGGGCGAGATCGCGGTCGGCAAGCGGGCCGATCTGGTGATGCTGCGCGAGATCGGCGGGCTGAGCGTGGTGATGGGTGTGTGGTCGGTAGGGCGCCGGGTGGGTTGAGCGGGGCAATTACACCAAAAAACTTTGCTGTTCGGGCCCGATGCGTTAAACGCGACTACATGCTGTATTCGAAAGCCCTGACTCTGAAACACCTGCGCGCGTTGGCGGCGATTGTCGATGCCGGGTCGGTGACGGCGGCGGCGGGAAAGCTGCATGTGACGCCGCCAGCGGTCTCGACCCAGTTGCGCGGGTTGGAGGATATCGTCGGGGCGCAGGTGCTGTTGCGCGGGCCGGACGGCAAGATTGCGCTGACCCCGATTGGGGCGGAGCTGTTTGCGACGGTGCGCAAGATCGAGAATGCGTTGGACCTTAGTTATCAGCGGGTCACTGCGATGCGGACTGGGCTGGCGGGATATGTTTCGGTCGGCGTGGTCTCGACCGGAAAATATTTCGCCCCCGGACTGGTGGCGCGGATGAAGCGGATCCATCCGGAGATCGAGGTCGGGCTGAAGGTCGGCAACCGCGAGGACACCATCGAGTGGCTGACCCGGGGTGAGATCGAGTTGGCGATCATGGG
Source organism: Thermohalobaculum sp. (assembly GCA_035527255.1). GTDB lineage: Bacteria > Pseudomonadota > Alphaproteobacteria > Rhodobacterales > Rhodobacteraceae > Thermohalobaculum. The sequence continues at coordinate 770 of DATLAW010000114.1, forward strand.
CAGTCCGCCACAGGCGCCCTCCAGCGACTTCGACGAACTGGGGGATCACCCCTATGTGGTCATTGCGCCGCCCGAGCATCGGTTGGCGGGGCAGGCAAAGGTCTCGTCCGGGGAACTGCTGGGTGAGACGTTCCTGTGCCGCGAGAATGGCTCCGGCTCGCGCGTTCTGATGACCCGCTATCTTGACCGGATCGGCGAGGGGCGGCCTTACCGCTCGATCGAGATGGGGACCAACGAGACCATCAAACAGGTGGTGATCGCCGGGCTGGGGGTGGCGATCATCTCGGCCCATACCATCGTGCCGGAGCTGGAGGCAGGCCGGTTGGTCACCCTGCCGCTGGAGGGGCTGCCGATCATCCGCAAATGGTATCTGATCCGGCTGAACGACGTGGCGATCTCGCCGGTGGCGGCGGCGTTCCGGAAATTCCTGCTGGAACTGAAGGGGGATTATCTGCCGAGCCTGCCTGGAAAGTAGCCGCCGATGATCCGGCGCGGGCTGGCGAGAGCGGGCGTGAAGGCGGGGTGCTCAAGGTTGAGCATGGGGTTAAGATGTTGATTTTAAGTGATTATCGAAAAATGGGTTTTCAGTCTGCGGCGTCAACGGCTCGTTGCCATAGCCAATCCATCTATCACAGCCGTGAAAGCCTCGGACCGGAGGATCTCAGCACTCGAGCAAAGTTCGCTCATTTCGTCCGAGACGAAGGTCATGAGGCTTGATCCCCCGACAAGGATAACCCGCTCGACCTCGTTCGGATCAATATCTGCGATCTGAAGGGTTTTCATGGCCGCTTCACGAAGGAGGATTCTATTGCTGGCAAGGGTCGCCGCAAGGTTTTCAGGCGAGACAGTTTGCGACAAACCCGCCTCGATGAAGCCCATTCCGATGGCGTCTGCCCTGCCGCTCGCATTCACACTGATTTTGGTGCGTTCAACGGCAAACGCCAGTTCATGGCCCAGCTCGTGCTCGATCACGGTGCCATAGCGGGAGACTTTCTCCGGCTCAACCGCGAACCGGATCATCTGTGCGACCATACGCCGTGTTTCGGCAGTGTATAGGAACGGAATTTGCGACCAGGTTGCGAGATCGACATAAGGCCGGCGTGGCACTGGCAATAGCGCTGCGCCCATTGCGCTCCGCAGCTGTCCCCCAATACCAAGGGGAGGCATGGCGTGGGCGATTGAGATCGCGTGATCGAAGTCCGTACCCCCTAGTCGGATGCCATGACTTCCCAAGATCGCTGGCTTCACCCCGCGACTGCGAAAAACTGAAAAATCCGACGTACCGCCGCCGATATCAACGATCAGGCCGACTTCCGTTCGACCGCCTAAACCATGACAGGCCAGCGCTGCGGCCTCGGGCTCGGCGAGAAATGACACCTCATCAAACCCGGCGCCAAGATAGCAGGCACGCAGATCATCCTCTGCCTGCCTGTCTTTGTTTTTGTCCGCAGTGTGAAAGTGGACTGGGCGGCCTGACAGGGCTTTGCGATAGCGCTGGCCAGTCGCGGCCTCGGAGCGTTCGCGCAAGGCAGTCAGGAAGTCAGTTATGATGCCGCCGATTGTGCGGCTTCGGCCGCTGATCAACCGCGTCTCGTGGGTAAGCGGTAGTCCGAGCACGCTTTTCAACGCCCGCATATAGCGGCCATCTTCGCCGTCGATCAGAGCTTGAGTAGCCGCCGCGCCGATCAGCATCTCGCCACCCCCGGATGGGAAGAAAACCGCCGTCGGAAGAGTGTCCGCGCCACCCTCAATCGGGATACGGTGTACCCCAGTTCCCGACAGAATCGCGGCGGCAGAATTAGAGGTTCCAAAATCGATTGCGAGTGTATCGGCGTGCATGGTGCGGCCTGTGTGGAGGGCCGTTCGCGGTAACGCAACTCCCTTGGCAGCGCAATCCAATTCCATGCCGGGCGGCCAAAGATATTGGCCTTAGGGTGCGTGCGCGCACGCACCATTGACCGGCGACAAGAGAGCGCTGCATGCGAGCACGCACCCTTGCTCGCTTCTAACCGAGGTGGTCATGTTGGAGCACATGATCGTATGTTTCTTGCAGCCTGCGGCAAGGACGGCCGCCGAGGTAGAATATTCCTCTCAGGCATCTTAGACTGCCCCAAATTCGGCGATCTTAACGGCTCCGGGAACTGCAAGTTGACCTCAGATTCAGAGATACAGATCGCCGATAACATCGCGCTGCAAGATGCGCTGGATCGTGAGGCGGCGACACGCGAGATCCTGTACGTCATCAGCCAATCCCGCGCGGACGAGCAACCGGTGTTCGAAGCCATCCTGCGCAATGCCGCGCGGCTCCTCGACTCGCCGGCGGGTGGCGGACTGCACCTGTTGAACGAGGCGCGGACACATAGCCAACTGCTCGGTTCCTGGGGTGACGACTCAGGCACGTTCCCAATCGGCACGGAATTCGAACTGGCGGGCCCGCTGCCACAATCTGTCGCGATGCGCGAGGCTCGCA
>DATLAW010000115.1:0-8698 GCA_035527255.1 Thermohalobaculum sp.
TATTGCAGTGATGAAAGCCTCGAAGAACGTCCATTCGTCGTCCGGCATCAAGTTCCGCGCCAAGATAACCTCCAGAGCCAAAGTTATCTTGAATCAGATACTCACCCTCTTGGGAATCCCATTTGTCAACACCGCCTAGCAAGATCAAGAGGATATAGTCCCGCACGGGCCCAGATGCTCGGGGCCCGTGCGTATACTCAGATCACGTTGACGATCTCAGGCGGCTTCGCTTAGCACGCGCGCCAGATCGAACAGACGTCGGCGCTGGGTCTCAGGCATCGTGTAGTAGGCACGAACCAGATCGAGCGCTTCCTTGTCGTTTAGGATGTCGCCACGAGACTCGCCCGTATCGACCGCCTGGCCTTCGAGGCCTTCGAAAAAGAACGAAATCGGCACTTCCATCGTCGCCGCAATATCCCACAGGCGGCTAGCGCTTACGCGGTTCGCTCCTGTCTCATATTTTTGGATCTGCTGAAACTTGATCCCGACATGGTCGCCAAGTTGCTGTTGGGTCATTCCCGTCATCCAACGGCGCTGACGAACCCTTTGTCCCACGTGTACATCTACTGCATGCCTCATTGTTATTTTCCTCTTTGACTGCTCAGTCATCATTTTTATCGAGACCCTATTCTGGGCTCGCTCAGATTAAGGCAGGCCGCGCCACATTTGATCTAAGTTTTTAGCTAGTTGGGTGCAGTTTTCGGCCTCGACTCGCCATAAGATGTAATTATGCAACTAAAAAGGGTATTCTACAAACGGAATTCCCGTCAATTTTGGTTTTAGTAAAACCCAATCACCCAAAAGCATTAGCCCCGGAATCTGATGTAAGACTCCAGCGATGGGGTGATTTGCAGGCCTCGGAACCCTGATTTCTTGCGATTCAGTCCTGGGTTTTCCGGGATTCGCGCTTGCGCTCGTGAGACACTAGAAAGCGTTTGCGCATCCGGATTGACTTCGGTGTCACTTCGACCAGTTCGTCGTCGTTGATATAGGCGATGGCCTGTTCCAGCGTCAGGCGCGTCGGAGTGGTCAGCGTCACCGCCTCGTCTTTGCCCGACGCGCGCATGTTGGTCAGCTTCTTGCCCTTAAGCGGGTTGACCTCCAGGTCGTTCTCGCGTGAATGCTCGCCGATGATCATGCCGGTGTAGAGTTTTTCGCCGGTGCCAATGAACAGCTTCCCGCGCTCCTCCAGATTCCACAGCGCATAGGCGACGCTGTCGCCATCCTCGATCGAGATCAGCACGCCTGCCCGCCGTCCCGGCACGGCGCCGCGCCACGGTGCCCATTCATGGAACACCCGGTTCAACACTCCGCTGCCCCTTGTGTCGGTCAGGAACTCGCCGTGATAGCCGATCAGACCACGGCTGGGTACATGAGCGACAATCCTGGTCTTGCCGACGCCAGAGGGGCGCATTTCGGCCAGTTCACCCTTGCGCTGATTTAGCTTGTCGATGACGACGCCGGAATACTCGTCGTCGACATCGACGGTGACCTCCTCGATCGGCTCCAGCCGAGTGCCACCCTCTTCGCGGGTCAGCACCCGGGGGCGCGAGATTGACAACTCAAATCCCTCGCGGCGCATGTTCTCGATCAACACGCCCATCTGCAACTCGCCGCGTCCGGCAACCTCGAAGGCTTCGCCGCCCGGAGAATCGGTCACGTGGATGGCGACATTCGACTCCGCTTCGCGCATCAGGCGGTCACGGATCACGCGCGACTGGACCTTCGAGCCGTCACGGCCCGCCAGCGGGCTGTCGTTGATGCCAAAGGTGACCGAGATTGTTGGCGGATCGATCGGCTGGGCGGGCAGGGGCACATCCACCGCCAGATCGCACAATGTGTCCGAGACTGTCGATTTGCTCATTCCGGCCAACGCCACAATGTCACCGGCAATAGCGGTATCAATCGTCGTCCGACCGAGACCGCGGAACGCCAGGATCTTCGAGACCCGGAACCGCTCGATCTCCTCGCCATCACGGGTCATTGCCTTAAGCATCGAGCCGGGGCGAACCGTGCCTTCCTCGATCCGTCCGGTCAGCAGGCGGCCCAGATAGGGGTCGGCTTGCAGCGTGGTGGCCAACATCCGGAACGGCATTGCGGCGTTGGCGATCTGGCGCGGCGGCGGTACGTGGCGCATGATCAGCTCGAACAGCGGATCCAACCCGACGCGCGGGGCCTCCAGGGTCGTCGCCGCCCAGCCAGAGCGGCCCGAGGCATAAAGCGTCGGGAAGTCGAGCTGGTCGTCATTGGCGCCCAGATTGGCAAACATGTCGAACACCTCGTTCAGCGCCCGGTCGGGCTCGGCATCCGGCTTGTCGACCTTGTTCAGCACCACAATCGGCCGCAGCCCCAGTGCCAGCGCCTTGGCGGTGACGAACTTGGTCTGCGGCATCGGTCCCTCGGCGGCATCGACCAGCAGCACGACGCCGTCAACCATCGACAAAATCCGCTCGACCTCGCCGCCGAAATCGGCATGACCTGGGGTGTCGACGATGTTGATCCGCGCAGCGTGCCACTCGACCGAGGTGCATTTGGCCAGGATGGTGATACCGCGCTCACGCTCGATGTCGTTGCTGTCCATTGCCCGCTCGGTCACCGCCTGCCCCTCGCGAAAGGCGCCGGATTGCTTCAGCAATTGATCGACCAGCGTTGTCTTGCCGTGGTCGACATGGGCGATGATCGCGATGTTGCGCAGATCCATTGGATGAACTCCTGAGGGGGGTTGGCGCTGCCTATGACGCAAAGGCAGCCCGGCGGCAAGCGTCATCTCAGCGCAGGAGGCGAAGTACCAGCCAAAGCGAAAGCAGCCCGATGCCTGTGAGCAGCGCACATAACGCCCAGAAAGCCCAGGCCTGGGTCGCATAGGGAATCCCGGAGAGGTTGACGCCAAAAAGGCCAGTTAGAAATGTCGCCGGCATGAACAGAACCGCGACCAACGACAGGGTCAGCATGATGTCGTTGGTGCGCTCGGTGGCGGCCAAGCTGATTTCCTCAGCGACCAACTGTGCCCGCTGGCGCAAGGCATCGAGGTCAGCGGCAATCCGCCGGAAGGCCTCGGCTTCTTCGCGCATTGCGTGGACGTCCGCGAGCCACGCCGGCGCGGTACGCACCAGTCCGTCCAGGGCTAACGCTTGCGGGGAAATGAAGCGGTGAAGCAGGATCGCATCCTGGCGCAGCGCCGCCAAGGTCCCGCGCTCAGCCCGCCCAGACCGTCGGGCGGCGGTCGCAACCAACCGCTCCATACCAGAAACCCGGCTCTCGACCTCGTCGAGCACCGGCTCGGCGGCGGCTCGCAGCCGTTCGACCAGCTCGAACACAAAAGTGCCGGGACTGTCGGGCGCGTCCCCTGATTGAAACTTCCGGATCATCTCATCGGTTTGGGTCAGGCGGCGGATCTCGGTCGATACGATGCGCTTGGCGGTGATCCACAGACGCAGCGATACCATGTCCTCCGGCTCGGCGCCGGGGACCAGATTGATGCCGCGCAGGATCAGCAGTGTGCCGCCCTCCATCTGACCAGCGCGGGGCAGGGTGTCTTCTTCCAGCAGTGCCCAGGCGGCGGTGTTTGAAATCTCCGGGTCAGCCAGCAACGCGGCCTCGGTGTCGGGCGAGCGCATCATGTGCGTCCATCGCCAGCCGCTCTCGCCGGTGCCGTCGAACAGTATATGGTTGCTCATCCGACTGTGGTTCCCCTGATCCTGGGCTTGCCTTCGGTCCGGCCGTGTTAGAGGTTGGACCAAGATCGGTCTATGGACAAATGACGCGAGGTTGAAATGGCCACGCCCCCCTTTACCGTCGGCGACCTTGGCGAGGTCGCTATCCGCTGCCTCGATCTGGCGGCGATGACCGCCTTCTACCGCGATATTGTTGGGTTGGAGATAATCGATGGCGAGTACTCCGACACCATTGTCTTCCTGCGGGTGTCCGAGGGCTTTGCCGGGCATACCAGCGTTGTTGCATTGTTCGCAGCCTTGGGTGACGAGGAACCCGTCGGCGGCGGCACCTCTTCGCTGCATCACTTGGCGCTAACGGTCAAGGTCGAGGACTTGGCCCCCGCATTGGCCTGGTACAGCTCGCACGGGCTTGAGCCGACAACCGCCGAGCACCGATGGGTCGGCTGGAACAGCGTCTATGTCAAGGATCCCGAGGGCAACACGGTCGAGTTGGTGGCGTCGGTGCGCCAGGTATCCGGCGCGCGCTCCAGCCAACAACCGTAAGGCGCATCAGGCATCGCCGATACAAGATGCGCCCAACTTGAATGCCGGTTATTCTATGATGATCGAGGGTGGTGGGGTCGATCCCTCATAGCAACGCCGGGGGGCGCCAATGAAAATTTCGTCCGTTCTCGTGGCGGCGGTGATGATATTGACCGCTTGCCAGATGATGCCGGAGCAGTCGGCGCCAAAACCGGCGTCAAAACCGGCGCCAGCGCAATACACCCGCGAGCAATTGAAAAATCGAGAGGCCCAGGCCGGCCTGAAGAAGCTCGGATGCTACAAGGGCCGCGTCGATGGCATCATCGGTCCGCACACCGTGGCTGCGATAAAGCGCTGTCGCGCTGATCTTGGGCTGGATCCGGAAGGCGGAATCGACCAGAAACTTCTGGACACCATGAACCGCTATCTTGAGCTAAACCCGCCGCGCAAGGGCGTGCCGGTCTCGACGGATGTGTTCGCGGCGCAGCGAGGCCTTAAAAAACTTGGATACTATAACGGGCCGGTCAACGGCCTTTACGATACCGCGATAGTGGCGGCGATGGTCGGTTTTCAACGCAAGAATGGCCTGCCGGTGAACCGGAATATCGATGCGAATTTGCTGAACCGGATCAAAAGAGATGCCGATGCAATCGCCAACTGATCTACGGGAATTGCCCACGACGCCCGCTAATTGAAGACGTATCGCCTCACTCCGCCAGCGCCGCTTCCTGTGCGGCGTCCGCATGGATCAACGTCGTGTCGAACACCGGCGCGGCGACGTTGCCCTGGTTCAGCAGCATCCCCACTTCGGTGCAGCCCAGAATCATGCAGTCGGCGCCACGTTTGATCAACCTCGCTGCGATGGCTTCATAGGCCGCGCGGCTTTCCTCGTTCACAACCCCCTGGCACAGCTCATCATAGATGACGCGGTGGGTTTCGGCCCGGTCATCAGCCTCGGGGACAAGCGGCTCGAGCCCGGCGGCCCGCAACGCCCCGACATAGAAATCCTGTTCCATCGTATAAGCGGTTGCCATCAGGCCGGGGCGGCGGTGTCCAGCACTCACAATTGCGGCGGCAGTCGCATCAGCGATGTGGATCAGCGGCACCCGGGTCGCGTGCCGCACCGCGTCGGCAACCTTGTGCATGGTGTTGGTGGCGATGATCAGGATGTCGGCTCCGGCATGCTCCAGCGCCACGGCAATGCGGGAAAGCTCGGTTGCAGCGCGGTCCCAATCGCCAGCCGCCTGCAAACGCTCGATGCGGGCGAAGTCAACCGACCAGATAACACATTCGGCGGAGTGCGGGCCGCCCAGCCGCCGCCGCGCCTCCACGTTCAAGCGATTATAATAGAGCGCGGTCGACTCGCAGCTCATGCCGCCGATGATACCGATGGTTTTCATGCGCCGTTCCATTCGGCAAACCTCCCGTGATAATCGCCGCGCCCCAGCGTTCGGGTTATGCCACCGGGCCACATGGTCAATGAGATCGCCGCAGTGCCCGGTATGCTGTCTGGCTCCAACCGCAACCAGGCCAGTGGCGTCCCCGATGTGGCGTCCGCGCCAGCCGTCTCCAGCGCGGCGGCGATCCGATGCTGCGTCGCAGTGGGAAAATACTGCCATGAAATCGAGTGCATCAGCACCCGTCCGACCCTTTGGCGCGGCGCCGCGGCCAGCCGGGCCTCAACCCAATCGGCGGCCTCCGCGTGGTCTATGATCACCGGGTGGGCGGCGGCATGGGCAATCGCCGCCGCCGTCCGCTCCAGCCGCAGCGCCTGATCGGGCCATATATAGGAGAGCACCCGCTCCCGCGCGGCGATATCCGCCGGGTCAATCGGAGCAAGGTCGGCACCGCAGCGCGAAGCAATCTTAAGTGCTGCATCCAGCGGCGGCACCGCGCCGCGCCAGTCACAAGCGACGGTCAGCGGCGCGCCGTCCGGTCCCCAGCGGCGGCCCTGCCCAAAGTCATAGGCGTAGCAATAGGGATGCAGGTACAGCCCGGCACTGGCGCCGATCTCATGCAGCGCCAGCGGCAACCGGATCGCGGCGGCGATGGTCAGCAGCCCGCCCAGCAGGATACCGGAGCGCGCCACCTCGTTGGTTTGTGGCGCACTTGCCAGCAGCGCCACCAGATCCTCGTCAAGTTCTGCAATAGCCGCGCGCAAGCCGGCGTCAAGAGCCGCCCCGGTATCAAGGTTTGGTGGATAGCACCGTGCCAGCTCCGGCGCCCGGCTGGCCCGAACCATTCGGTGCAGCGCGCCGCACAGCCGTAGCGCCAACGCAGATGCCACCGGCTCCAGCGCCCAGTCCCTGACCGCGCGGCCCAACGCCGTGCTGCCGTCCAAAATTTCGACCAATCGCTCGCAAATTTGCGCGGTTAACGGCGAACCCAGATCGCGGCACACATTCGCCTGACCGATGAAAGCCTCGCGGATCGGTCCGGCCAATGTCACGCGCCACGGGCCCGCAGCAGCGCCGCGATCGCGTCATAGCCGCGCGTTCGCGCATGGGCCAGCGGGGTCACCCCGTCATGGTCGGCAAGGTTGGGGTCCGCCCCGGCTTCCAATAGCATGCGAACGATCTCCTGATGCGCCGGGCCACCATCGGACAGGATGATCGCCTCCAACAACGCGGTCCAGCCGAGCCGGTTGACATGATCGAGGTCGGTACCCGCGTCGATCAGCAGCCGCGCCACGGCGACAAAGCCGCGCTCGCAGGCGGGGATCAGCGCGGTGCCGCCATAGCCGTTGGTGCTGGTCAGATCGGCGCCGTGGGCCAGCATCGGCGTCAGGATCTCCAGATAACCCCGCGCCCCGGCCATCAGATAGGGAGTGTGGTCGATCGAGGCGCCATCGGAGGCATTCACATCGGCCCCGGCCTCAATCAGCACAACCGCCGCCGCAATGTGATTACCCTCGGTGGCGCGATGGAGCGCTGTGCGGTTGTTGGCGTCGCGGGCATCGACCAAGGCGCCTTCACTCAATAGCCGTGCAACATCGCCCGCATCACCGCGCTGGGCAGCTTTGATCAGGGCCGTGTCCATGTCGTTTGTTCCTTCGGAATGCCCCGCGCCGCCGAGGGCGAGCGCTGCTCCAAGCAGCGCAACGAGGCAATATCGCCGTGTCTGGCTGAAGATCATCCGGCAATCTTAGCAGCGCCGCACCGGTCCGGGCAACGGTCGCGCTTTCACTTGAATGTGCCGGGCATTCCTCCCAGAACGGCGGGATAAATCAGGCGGGAGGATGATCATGCGAGCAATGCGGGTACACGAATTGGGAGCCGGGCTGTTGATGGACGATGTGCCCGTGCCCGAGCCGGGGCCGGGGCAGGTGCGCCTGAAGATCCACGCCTGCGGGGTGAACTTCGCCGACACGCTGATGGTCAAGGGCCGCTATCAGGAGGAACCGCCACTGCCGTTCGCGCCGGGGATGGAGGTTTGCGGCACCGTCGATGCCCTCGGCGAGGATGTGACCGGCGCCGCGCCGGGCACCCGCGTCATCGCCAGTTGCGGCGCTGGCGGTTTCGCCGAATACGCCCTCGCACCCGCCCGCGCCTGCGTCCCGATCCCGGATGCCATGAGCGACACCCAGGCCGCCGCCTTCCAGGTCGCCTATGGCACCTCTCATGTGGCGCTCGGCCACAAGGCGAACCTCCAGCCCGGCGAGCGGCTGCTGGTGCTGGGTGCTGCTGGTGGCGTCGGGTTGACGGCGGTCGAGATCGGCAAGCTGATGGGGGCCGAGGTAATCGCGGTCGCCCGCGGCGCCGGCCGGCTGGAACAGGCACGGGCAATGGGCGCCGACCATCTGATCGATTCGGAAACCGCCGACATTCGTGAGGCGGTCAAGGCGCTGGGCGGTGCCGACGTGGTCTACGACCCGGTCGGCGGCGATCAATGGCAGGCCGCCATCCGCGCCGCCAACCCGGATGCAAGGCTAATCCCCATCGGTTTTGCCTCCGGCGAGATTCCGCAGATCCCAGCCAACATCCTGCTGGTCAAGAACCTGACCGTGATCGGCTTCTATTGGGGCGGCTACGCCCGCTTCAAGCCCCAGGTGATCGCCGACAGCATGCGCACCCTGATCGGCTGGTTCGAGGTCGGCCGCATCAAGCCCCATGTCTCGCACGTCGTGCCGCTGGCCGAGGCAAACCGGGCACTTGAGCTGTTGGAGACCCGCCAGGCGACCGGCAAAGTCGTGGTGACGATCTGAGGGATTTGGCGCCCCCTACAATGCCGTCTCCATCGGCCGCACAGGGATCGAGACACCCGACCGGACTGGCAACGCCGCCTCGATCGATCGGTGATTAGAGCGTTTCGATCAAATGCTGAATCTTTTGGGATTCCCACTGGCTTGGTTTTGTGATTCATCCTTTTCAGGAGGATCTGCCGATGCCCATGCCGCTTTCGCTCGACATTCGCCGTCGCTTTCATCGCTGCATTGAAGATGGGCTCAGTGGGCGGGAGGCTGCGCGGCGTTTGATGATTTCACCGGCGACGGCCTCTCGTCT
>DATLAW010000116.1:0-30190 GCA_035527255.1 Thermohalobaculum sp.
TTGGTGGTCTTTATTTGCAACGTTGCCGTTGGTTTCTTGGTGGCTTTCTCCGGTGTTTCACGGCTGCCGTTTTGGCGGATTGCCCTGTCCCCTAATACTCCACCACCGTGATTTCGACGGATCCACGTTCAGCTGGCGCGACATTGGGAACTTGACAGGTTCTCCCCCCTTGGGCAGTCAACGATGGATACTCTCGCGACGCCTGCCTCCGCTGTCAACGGAATGCTAACGGATCAGGCGCGCCGGTGGGCAACGATTGCGAGGCGAGAATGGAGATGGCCAGCCACCCAACGACCCCCGCTCCGGACGACGAGCCGGGGGCAGCACCCGACTGGAGGCGCCTGCTCGATCAGTTGGCGATGCGTCACTCATGCCGCGACTTCGACGGCACCGAGATTGCCCCGGAAATCCTGGCCGAGATTGTCCGCGACGGCACCCAGGCGCCCTCGTCCTGCAATCAGCAGAACTGGCACTTCATCATCGTCACCGACCCCGACATGAAGCGCCGGGCGCATGAGATATCAGGCGGAAACCACCATTTCTCCGAGTGTTCGGCATTGGTATTCCTGTGCTTTCAGAAGGGTTGGACGCACGGAAACTTCTCAATTGTTCAATCTGTTGCAGGCGCTTGCTACCATATGATGTTAAGCGCGCACTTGCGCGGCTTCCAGTGCATCTGGAACGCCGGGATCGGCGAACACGCGCCATTGCGCGAGATGCTGGACCTGCCGCCGATTTTCGAGCTGCAAGGCATCCTGGCGATCGGCCGGGCCAAGCCCACCGCGCCAACGATGAAGGCACCCCGGCGGCCCTTCAGCGAGGTCCATTCCTGGCAAACTTTCGCGCGCCCCGGTGTCTGCGTCTACCCTGCCAAATCGGCGGAAAGCTATCCATTCTTCCGCATCCGCAACCACGACAATCCCTTCGCCGAGTGGAATCCCGCTCGTTGGAGCTGGGATCAGATTTGTGATTTCCGTGGTTATGCGGTCTGGGCAAAGTCGCCGTTGGCCGGTGTCTATGTTTCGCGCCGCCAGGGCGAGGCGACCGCGGTGGAACTCGGTTTGCTGCCAGACCTGCCGCCGGGCGCCAAGGTGGTCGAGGTGATGCCTTGGGGCGGCACCTACAGCGCAGCACTCCGCCGCATGTTGGCGCCCGAGGTATCGCTCCATGTGGCCGCACTATCAGAGAATAACCTGACCTTTATCCTCGAGCGGATGCGCCGCGAGGGGTTCGCCTCCGGCCAGGTCCAGGGCGACCTGATGTTAGGCGGCATCCTGCCGTACCCCGACGCCAGCGTCGATGCGGTGCTGCTGCCGCAGATCCTCGAGCATTGCCCGCAGCCCGAGCGGATGCTGGACGAAGCCCGCCGGGTGCTGCGGCCGGGCGGCGTGCTGGTTGTCAGCGCCCGCAACATGTGGTCGCGCTACGGCTGGCGCTGGGCGCGCGTCGAGTCGAAAGGCCAGATCCCAAACCAGGGCCCCTTCCGCCCAATCCCGGCGCCCCGTCTGCGCGGCTGGCTCGGCACCCGGTTCCGCATCGATACCGAGATCGGCATCGGCCGCGCGGCGGTTGAGGACGCTGCCGTTTTGCGCGGCCCGACCCGCTACTTCGGGCGGCTCTTTGCCGCCATGTGCATCCGTGAGTGATTGGCGCCTATCGATCCTATTCCAGTGTCCGCGCGACAAACTTGCCGGTGCCAACGGCGCCAGCCTGCAACGCCCCATCGCGGACCACGAAAGCGCCCCTCGACAGGGTATGCGTCACCCGGCAGGCCATCTCGTGCCCCTCATAGATCGAGAACCCGGCATCGGTGGCCAGACCGGCCCGATCCACTGTCCAGCGCGCGCCCAAATCCAGCACCGCGAGGTCGGCATCGGCCCCCACCAAAATCGCCCCCTTTTTCCGCGCCAGCCCCATGGCGCGGGCCGGATTGACGCTGACCATCTCGATCAACCGCGGCAACGGAATTCCGCGCGTCACATGCCCCTCGGTGATCAGCGCCGGCAGGAAGGCGTCGAGGCCGGGAAAGCCCGGCTGCGCCTGCCAGATATTGCCATCCTTGGACGACAGCGGACGGTGGATGTGGTCGGTGCCGATGGTGTCGATATGGCCGTCCCGGATGCCCTTCCACAACGCCTCGCGATCCTCCGGCGGACGCAGCGGCGGGTTCACCTTGCCGACCACGCCGACAGCGCTGGTTGTGTCGTGGGTCAGATAGTGGATGCAGGTCTCGATGCTGACCTGGCTGCCCGCCTCGCGCTGGCGCACGGCAGCAGCCAGCGCCTCGCCGGACGAGGTATGCACCGCATGGACCGGCGTGGCGGTGATCCGCCCGAAATAGCAGGCGCGGCTCAACGCTTCGGCCTCGACAAACGGCGGGCGGGTTGCGTTCCAGGTCGCCAGGCCACCTTTGCCCTCCGGGTCGGCGGCCATTACCCGGTCGCGCAGCACCCAGGCGACCTCGATGTTCTCGGGGTGCGGGCACAGTACCCCGCCATGCGCGCCCAGCACCTCCAGCAGCCGGAACAGGAAACCGTCATCGGCGCCCGGCAACCCCAGCCGTTTGCCCTCGTCGCAGCGAATGTTCATGAACAACTTCGCGCTCGGCACACCGCGCTGGATATAACCCGGCAACTCGGCCAGCTGTGCGTCGGTCGCGATGACGAAATGCAGCCCGAAATCGATCCGCGCCCCGGCTTGCGTGATCTGCACCAGCTCGTCGAATACCCCCACATAGGGCTCGGCGCTCATGACATAGGGGATGATGCAGGTCACCCCGCCAATCGCCGCCGCACCGGTCTCGCTGGCGGCATCCGACGGCACCCGGGGGCGCGAGATATCGGCGCCATGCCCGAGATGCACATGGGCGTCGATCGCCCCCGGCAGCACGGTCAGCCCTTTGACGACAACCGTCTCAGCCGCCGCCGCACCCCCACCGCGCTCAGTCACGGCCGCGATGCGGCCCCCGGCGATCAGGATATCGACTTCGCGCAACCCAACATCAGGCAACAGCGCCATCCCACCCGCCAGCCTCAGATCGATCTCGCCCATCCGCAATCTCTCCCTTCGCACCACCAAGGATGCGTCCGATGATCGAGGACCGCGTCCCCTATTCCCCCATCACCCAGCGCCCCCGGCTGGTCTGGCCCGGCGGCGCCCGCGTGGCGGTCTGGGTTGTGCCCAATGTCGAGCATTACGAGTTCCTGCCCAACCCCGTTGGCCCCCGCGATCCGTGGCCCAGAATGCCGCATCCGGACATCCTTGGCTATGGCCTCCGCGACTACGGCAACCGGGTCGGCCTGTGGCGCATGGCCGAGGTGACCGACAAGCTCGGCATCCCCTGCACCCTGTCGCTCAACATGGCAAACTGGGAGCATTATCCGGAGATCTTCGATGCCTCGATGGCGCGCAACTGGGATGTCATGTGCCACGGCATCTACAACACCCAATACCACTGGAACATGCCCGAAGACGCGGAGCGCGCCGTCATCGCCGATTGCGTCGCGACCTACCGCCGCCTCACCGGGCAGCAACTCGCCGGCTGGTTCTCGCCTGCCGCCACCTTCACCCGCAACACCCCGGATCTCGTGGCCGACGCGGGCATCACCTACTATTGCGACTGGTACCACGACGACCAGCCGACGCGCATGAATGTTCGCTCGGGTCGCCTGATCACCATCCCGTACCAGATGGACATCAACGACGCGATGGTCTGGCGCCACCACATCGAGGCCGATGATTTCGCCCAGATGATCATCGACCATTTCGACACCCTGTGGCGCGAGGGCGCCGAGCAGGGCAGGGTGGTCTGCATCGCCCTGCATCCCTTCATCATGGGTCAGCCACACCGGATCCGCGCGCTGGAGTGGGCGCTGCGCCATATTGTCGATCACGATCAGGTCTGGCTGGCAACCGGGCGCCAGATCGCCGAGTGGTTCTTGGCGCAGGAGGCCACGCCATGACCGCCTACCGATCACCCGGCATGGACCACGACCTCTACCCATTCTCGCCGATGCCGGGGCGCCCGCCGCTGGCCTGGCCCGACGGCGCGCGGGTCGCCTTTGCGCCAGTGGTCTATCTGGAACATTGGGAGGCCGAACCGCCACCAGGCGCCCTTGTTGACCCGCGTTTTCGCGACGCCTTCGGCGATTTCCGGCCCGACTACCGCAGCTATACCTGGCGCGAATACGGCGCCCGGATCGCCATCTTCCGGGTCTTCGAGGTGCTCGACCGCCACGGCCTGACCGCCACCGTCGCTGCCAACAGCGCCGCCATTGAGCGCTACCCGGTGCTGGTCGAGGAATGCCTGCGCCGCGGCTGGCGGTTCGCCGCCCATGGCAGCCACGCCACCCGCATGGTCTCGAGCGCCATGGCTGAGGCTGAGGAGGCGGACCTGATCGGTGCCTGCACAGCTAACATCGGGCGGATGACCGGCCAGCCCCCGCAAGGTTGGATATCGCAAGACTTCGGCCACAGCGCGCGAACCCCGCATCTGCTGGCCGCACAGGGTTTCAAATACCTCGCCGACTGGCCCAATGATGACCAGCCGTACTGGATGACCACCACGCCGCCGATCCTGTCGATCCCGTGCCAATCGGAATGGGACGACGTGCAATTGCTGTGGCACCGCCGCCTGCTGACCCCACGCTTGCCCGCGCTGGTCGAGGAAGCCTTCCGCGTGCTCCACACCGAAGGCGCCACCTCCGGGCGCAGCTTCACCCTCGGCATCCACCCCTGGCTGTTCGGCATGCCGCACCGGATCCGCTATCTCGACGAGACACTGACCCGCCTGGCGCAGTTCGGGCAGGTCTGGAACACCACCCTCGACGGCATTTCGGAGCATTTTTACGGCCTAGGTGGTGGCCCCGTCCTGCCCTGATCGTAGGGTGAAACTGTTCAACCGCATCACCGGTCGCTACCCCGCCGATAGCACGACCCCCATCGCCATCGCCACTGCAGCCTGGGTCGGGTCGATCACCGGCACCCCCAACTTGTCCTCCAAAGGCTGGCGATGGCGCGCCATTCCAGCACAGCCTAGAACGATGGCGTCGGCGCCTCGGCCGACAAGCTGCCCGCCAACCTCGACCAGCCGCTCAAACGTGCGGTTGCCGCGCGCCGTCTCGTCAACGCTCATGTTCAGCGGCAGCTCGGTCACCACCCGGTCACCCAAGCCCATGCGGCGCATGTAACGCCGGTGGCGGGCAACCGAAGCCTCTGCGATGGCGATGATCCCGACCCGGTCGCCACGGGCCAACGCAGTCAGCATCCCGCTTTCCTGGATGCCAAACACCGGCACCTTGGCAATCGACCGACAGGCATCGATGCCGGGGTCTGAATAGCAGGCGATAACGAAGGCCGAGGCATCCGGCCGCCGCTCGACCAGGCGCACCAGCGGCACCACCACCTGATCGGAATGCAACTGGCTCTCGATCCCGAACGGGCCTTCCGCCAGCGTCAGGCATTCGATGCCGGGGCCGCTGGCAAACCGAAACGCCGCCAGCGCGTCGTCCAGCCCCGAGGTGACCGCCTCGTTGGAATTTGGATTGATGACAACAATCGGACCGGAGCTCATGGTGCAATCCTCGCGCCGAAATTCTTCGCCGGGTTCAACTCGTCCGCCTGATGGCCGGTCATCCCGGTCAGGTCGATCGGCTTGCGGGCAACGAATTTTCCGTCGCCGGGGCTGGCAACCAACGCGCCACCGTCAACGATCCGGTTGCCCCGGTTCAGCACGGTGACCGGCCAGCCGGTGATCTCGAAGCCCTCAAACGGATTGTAGTCCATCGCATCATGCATTTCGCTTGCGACCCGCACTTCCGCCGGATCCCAGATCGCAATATCGGCGTCCGAGCCGATGGCGATGGTGCCCTTGGCCGGATGCATCCCGTAGATCTTCGCGGCATTGGTCGATGACAATGCCACGAACTGGTTCAGCGTGATCCGGCCCTTGGTGACCCCCTCCGAGAACAACAGCGGCAGGCGCATCTCGATACCGGGCATGCCGTTGGCGATTTGTTTGAACGTTGCATCCGGCCCGGCGTGGAACTTGCCAGTCGCATCGAACCGGTAAGGCGCGTGATCCGACGACACCAGCGACAGCGTGCCGGTGCGGATATGATGCCACAACGCCTCCTGCGTGGCCGCGTCACGCAATGGCGGCGAGCAGATGAACTTGGCGCCCTCCTGTCCCGGCAGATCCAGATTGTCCCGGGTCAGGAACAGGTATTGCGGGCAGGTCTCGCCGAAGATCTTGGCCCCTGATTGCCGGGCATTTCGCACGATCTCGGCCCCACCGGGGGTCGATACATGCACGATCAGCAGCGGCGCATCGACAAACCGCGCCAGGGTGATGGCCCGGTTGATCGCCTCCTCCTCGGCCAGGGCAGGATGGCTGACCCCATGATAGCGCGGTGCTGTATGGCCCGCGTCCAGCAGCCGCTTCGACATCCACTTGATCATCTCGTTGTTCTCGGCATGAACCATGGTCAGCGCGCCGTGCTGTTTGGCGCAGGTCAGGATATCAAGGAATTGGCCGTCGTCGATCTTGGTCAGATCATAGGTCATGAACACCTTGAACGAGGTGATGCCACGGGCAAACGCCTCCGGCAGCTCCTTGGTCAGGGCTAGCTCGGTCGGGTCGGTGACGATCAGGTGGTACGAGTAATCGATCACCGATTTCGGCGCCGCCCGGCAGTCATACAGCGCGATGGTCTCGGCGATGGTCTTGCCGCGATGCTGGGCGGCGAACGGCACGAAACTGCTGTTGCCGCCGAAGGCCGCCGAGATCGATCCGGTGCGGTAATCGTCAGCCGCCAGCAGGCCCATGCCGGATTCCTGCTCGATATGGCAATGCGCCTCGATCCCGCCGGGCAGCACCAGCTTGCCGCTGGCATCGATCACATCGCCGGAGGGGTCCAGCCGCTCCGCCAGTGCGGTGATGCGCCCGTCTTTAATGCCGACATCAGCGCGAAAAGTATCGGTCGCGGTAGCGACCGTGCCGCCCCGGATCACCAGATCGAAATCGGTCATGGCCTCGTCTCCATCATCGCGTTGCCTGCCCCAGCCGCACCTCAAGTCGGGTCATCAGCCGGGTCAACTCATCCGCATCCGCCGGGCTGAGACTAGGCCCCGGCGCCCGGGTGCGGGCGCAGGCGATAACCCCGCGCCGCCGCAAAACCTCCTTGCGGATAGCCAACCCGATGCCGGGTTGCTGCTCGTAACGCACCAGCGGCAGATAGGCGTCGAACATATCCTCGGCCTCATCCGTGCTGCCGGCCCGGTGCCGCTCCACCACGCCGACCAACATCTCCGGATAGGCGAACCCGGTCATCGCCCCATCGGCGCCGCGCGCCAGTTCCATCGGCAAATAAAGCCCGCCATTGCCGACCAGGATTGACAGGCGCGGCGTGTCGGCGGTGCCCGACCCTTCGCGCACTTTCGACAGCTTGCCCAGGCCCGAACCATCCTCGTGTTTCAACATCACCACCTGCGGCATCTCGCGGGTCATCGCCAGGATCGTCGCGACCGAGACATGAACGCCGGTCGCCTGCGGGTAATCCTGAAAGCACACCGGCACTTGGCGCCCCAACCGCTGGCAAAGCTGGCCATAATACTCCAGCACCCGGTCCTCGGTCGCCAACCCCGGCGGCGCCACCATCACCCCGGCCGCCCCGGCATCCATCATAATACCGGTCAGCCGTGCCATGTTCTCGAGCCCGGCGCCTGAGACACCGACTATGACCGGCACCCGCCCGGCGATCCGCCCCAGCACATGCCGGGCGAATACCGCCGCCTCGTCCGCCGACAGCTTCGGCGCCTCGCCCATCATGCCGAGGATGGTGACGCCATGCACCCCATGGCCGAGGTAGAACTCGATCAGCCGATCGGTGCTGGCATAGTCGATCTCGCCGGCCTCATCGAACGGCGTCGCCGAGATGATGTAGACGCCGGCAGTGTTCCGATCGATCAGGCCGCTCATCCAGGCGCCCCATCGGGCAGGATCACGCCGGTCTGGCCGGTGATCCGTCCGTAATGCTCAACCCGCCGGTGCCGCTTGAAATCGAAGATCGTCGACTTACCGAAATTGGCGGCATCCATATCGCAGGCATGCACCAACAGCTCGTCGTCCTCGGTCTTGGCTTGCGCCACGATAAAGCCGTTCGGGTCGACAATCACGCTGCCGCCGATCAGTGGGTGGCCGTCCTCGTCGCCGCCCTTGGCGACACCGACAACCCAGGTCGAGTTCTGATAGGCCCCGGCCTGCATCGACAGATCCGAATGGAAAAGCCGCTTTTCTGGCCCCTCGCCGCCGAACTGCGAGTTGACCGAAGGCGTGTTGTAGCCCAGCAGCACCAGCTCCACCCCCTGCAAGCCCATCTCGCGGTATGCCTCCGGCCAGCGCCGGTCATTGCAGATCAGCATCCCCATCCAGGCATCCATATTGCGCCAGACCGGGAACCCGAGGTCGCCCGGCTCGAAATAGCGCTTCTCCAGGTGCTGGAAGGCGCGGTCGTGGTCGAACTCGCTGTGCCCCGGCAGATGGATCTTACGGTATTTCGCGACGATGTTGGCGGCGCGGTCGGTCAGGATCGAGGTGTTGAAATGATGCCCGTCCGGCGTCAGCTCGGCATATCCGAACGAGATCGCGATACCGTGCTCGCGGGCGCGGTCGAACAGCGGTTGCGTCTCCGGCCCCGGCATCTCGCGCTCGAACCAGGTGTCGACCACCGCCTGATCCTCCATGTACCAGCGCGGAAAGAACGTCGTCAGCGCCAGCTCCGGAAACACCACCAGCGTGCAGCCTGCATCGTTCGCCTGATCCAGCAGCGCGATCATCCGCGCTACCACGGCCGCCCGGCTGTCCGCGCGCTGGATGGCACCCATCTGGGCTGCCCCAATAACAATCTCGCGCATGGGTTCTCCTCCCCTATGATTTCTGGCAGAATGGTACAGTGGTCGGCCTGCGTCCAGAGGGGCGGGGCGGAAATTACGGGCACGATGACGGCAGGCCGAGGGGGATCACAGATGCAGTTCGACTTTTCGGGCAGCCGCGTGCTGGTGACCGGCGGCACGCGCGGGATCGGTGGTGCAATCGCGCGGGGGTTCCTGGATGCGGGCGCCCGGGTGGCGATCAACGGACGGACGGCGGATTCGGCGGCCCGTGCGGTGGCACGGGCCGGCGAGGGCGCGGTTGCGGCGCCGGGCGATATCGGCACGGCGGCGGGCTGTGAGGTGGCGGTACGGCAGGCCGTCGAAGCACTGGGCGGGCTCGACGTGCTGGTCAACAGCGCCGGGATCAGCGCCGAGTTGCCGATGGAGGAATCCGACGAGGCGTTTTGGGACGCCACGCTGGATATCAACCTGAAGGGCACCTTCTTCTGCTGCCGGGCGGCGCTGGGGGCACTCCGGGCATCGGGAGGTAATATCGTCAACATCGCCTCGGAATCCGGCCTGTTGGGCTCGGCGAACCTGACCGTCTACTGCGCCTCGAAAGGGGGCGTCGTGAACATGACCCGGGCGATGGCAATGGAGCTCGCGCCGGTCGTTCGCGTCAATTGCGTCTGCCCAGGCTATGTGGACACCGACATGATCCGTGCCGACATTATTGACAAGGCGAACGACCCGACGGCGATCGAGCGCGAAATGATCGACTATGCGCCGTTGAAGCGGATCGCCCAGCCCGAGGAGGTGGCGGCGGCGGTCATGTACCTGGCCTCGTCGGCGGCATGCTTCGCCACCGGCTCGGCTTTGCAGCTGGACGGGGGAGCCACGGCGGGGCGCTGAGGCCGAGATGGCGCTGGCGCCACCGGGGAAATTCAGGCAGATTTGGCCCGACGGCGTGCGCCGTCCGGAGGAAATTCATGCCGACCCGACCTGCCCTGCGCGACTATCGTACCTGGATGATGGACAGCCGCCGTTGGGACCGTTACCAGTCGCGACCCGATGACATCGTTATCGCGACATACCCGAAATGCGGAACCACCTGGACCCAGCGGATCGTCAGCCTGCTGATCTTTCAATCTACCGAACCGATCCCGGTCATGAATATCTCGGCCTGGACCGACCGCCGAGTTCCGGAACCGATCGAGGTGGTGATCGAGCGTATCGAGGCGCAAAAACACCGCCGCTTCCTGAAGTCCCACATACCAGCCGACGGCATGCCGATATATGACGACGTGCGCTACATCCACGTCGCCCGCGACGGCCGCGATGTCTGCATATCGTACCACAACCACTTGACGGGCCTGGCGCCTAAACTTCTCGAAGCGGCTGATCAGGCAGGACAGATGGACGAGACCATCGCCCGCCCTTATCCGCGCACCCCGGCAGACCCGGCCGACCATTTCCACCGCTGGCTGACGCAAGGCGCGATTCCGGGTCACACCGACGGCATGCCGGCCATGTCATTCTTCCAATTCGAGCGCAGCTGGTGGGATCTGCGCGACCGCGAGAACGTCCTGCTGCTCCACTACAACGACCTCAAGGCCGATCTGCCGGCCGAGATGGCCCGGATTGCCGCCTTCCTCGGCATCGAAGTACCCGGCGCCCTGATGCCCGAACTAATCGAGGCCGCCGGGTTCGAGGCCATGCGCCGCGACGGCGAGACGCTGCTGGGCGCCACGGCCGCGGCCTTCACGGGCGGCGGCGAGCGTTTCTTCCACAAAGGGACCAACCAGCGCTGGCGCGGTGTCTACACGGACGCCGACCTCGCCCTTTACGACGCCAAGGCGGCCGAGCTGCCCCCAGATTGCCGGACTTGGGTTGAACATGGCCATTCCGGTGGTTGACATGGACGGGGTGGCTGAGGTGAGGTTCGCCTCATGACCCAACCGATCACCCTCTATGAAAACCTGCGGACCATCGCCTACACGCCCTTCTACCTCGCCATCCAGCGCGGGGATTGGGCGCGCGAGGGCATTGATGTCGCGGTCCGCCTGTCGCCGGTCCCGGCCGAGACCGCCGAGGGCCTGCTGGCGGGCCGCGCCGATGTCTCGTGGGGCGGGCCGATGCGGGTGATGATGCACCACGACCGCGACCCGGACTGCCCGCTGGTCTGCTTCGGCCAAGTGGTGGCGCGCGATCCCTTCATCCTGATCGGCGCCAAGCCGAACCGCCGGTTCCGCTTCCGCGACCTGGCGAACAAACGCATCGCCGTTGCCTGCGAGGTGCCGACCCCCTGGCTGTGTTTTCAGGATGACCTGCGCCGGGCGGGCATCGACCCCGCCACGATCACCCGTGTCGCCGACGCGCCAATGGCCGAGAACCTGGGTCGGCTGGTGGCAGGCGAGATCGACGTGGTGCAGGTGTTCGAGCCCTATTCGGCCCAGGCCGAGCTCGCGGGCATTGGCCATATCTGGCACCGTTTCGCCACCCGCGGCGATCTCGGCTACACCTCGTTCTACACCACCCGGCGCTTCCTGACCGAACGCCGCAGCGTCTGCGAGGCGCTGGTGCGCGGCATCCACAGTGCCGTGACGGCGCTGTACGCCGAGCCGGTCGAGGCGGTGGCCGAGACGGTAGCCGGGTTCTTCCCCGACCTGCCGCGCGCCGTGCTGGTCCGCGCCATCGGCGGTTACCGTGCCTCGGGCCTGTGGGCGCGATCCCCAGGCCTGCCGGTCACCGCGGTCGTGGCACTGAAGGCGGCGCTGCTGTCAGGCGGCCTGATCCAGCGCGATATCCCCTATGACCGGATCGTCGATGATACAGTCTGGGAGCCATAGAAGCGAGTGAACGCCATGACCGAACAAATCCCCGCCATCGACATCGCGCCCTTCTTCGCAGGCGACACTGAGGGCAAGGCCAGCGTCGCCCGCGCGGTTGCCCGGGCCTGCGAGGAGATCGGCTTTGTCGTCATCTCCGGCCACGGCGTGCCCCGAGAAACCCTGGACACCCTGTTCGAGCGCGGTTTTGCCTTCTTCGACCAGCCCACCGAGGTTAAAAACCGCTGGGCCCCGACCGGCGACGCCAAGCAGCGCGGCTATCACCCGCTTGCAACGCGCGGGCTGTCCGCGACGCTGGGCAAGGATGCGCCCAAGGACCTGCGCGAAAGCATCTTCATCGGCCCGATCGACGACCGCCGTGCCGCCTACGCCCACCTGCCCGAGGCCAGCACCGCCTATGCCCCGAACATCATCCCCGATCAGCCCGCGGGGGTCGATGTGGCGATGATCGCCATGTACCGCGCCTTCGAGCGGCTGGGCGCCGACCTGATGCGCATCTTCGCCGTGGCGTTGGAGATGCCGGAGGATTACTTTGCCCCGCTGCTCGACCGGCATTTCGCCGTCCTCAGCACCCATCACTACCCGGCGTTGACCGAACCGCCGCTGCCGGGCCAGTTGCGCACCGGCGAGCATACCGATTACGGCGCCTTGACTGTCCTGGCGGTGACCCAGGCCAATGGCGGGCTGGAAGCGCGCCGCGCCGACGGCACCTGGCTGCCGGTGCAACCGGGTCCGGGCGAGCTTATCGTCAACCTCGGCGACATGATGCAACGCTGGACAAACGACCGCTGGGTCTCGACACTGCACCGGGTGGTCACTCCGGAAAACCTCAACGACGCCATGAGCCGGCGCATCGCGGTCGGCTACTTCCTGCACCCGAACTACGACGCCGAGATCGCCTGCATCCCCACCTGCCTCCGCCCCGGCGAGGCGCCAAAATACCCACCCACCACGGCGGGCGGCCACATCCGGGCCAAGATCGATGCCAGCCACAAGAAATAGTCGCCTGTCCTGGAGCGGGATGACGGTCTGAGACGATCGAACCAAAGGTCGAAAGGCTCTGAAACACCGCGAGTGTCAGTAGCGCTTTGACTGACAATGCCGCTGGCAATCCGCTCGGCCCACTCCTACGGTTGCTTTAGTCGGCGAAACCGTCGGCAATCTGTGAAATGTCATTCAAGATAGGGAACGATCTCCATGGCTACCATGACCGAAACCGCCCGCGCTTTCTTCGATGCCTGCGAATCCGGAAAGGGCTGGGAAGTCTGCCAGGCCTATTGCTCACCGGACGCAACATTCTCTGCCCAGTGCGAGGCTTTGGACGGCGTCACCTCAATTCATGCCTATACCGACTGGATGAAGGGGCTGCTCGGCATCCTGCCGGACGGCAGCTACCAGATCAAATCTTTCGCCACCGACACCGAGCGCCACAACGTCGCCGCCTACGGCATTTTTACCGGCACCCATACCGGGCCGGGCGGCCCTGTTCCTCCCACCGGCAAGACCGCGAGTGCTGACTATGTTTATGTGATGCAGTTCACCGGCGACAAAATTACCGACATGACCAAGATATGGCATTCTTGGAACAGCCTCAAAGAACTCGGCTGGGCTGCGTAACACGCCCAAGTTTTGGCGGCGGGCCGTGCCGACCACGGCATGACCCGCCGATCTTAAGAATCTGCGGTCAAAACCGAAGCCGCGCTCGATCCTACCCGAGCTCCGCCAGCGCCTCGTCGGTGGACAGCACCCGCCCGAACAACCGGCGAAAGTTCCGCATGGTCATCTCGTGCAGATCGGCATGGGTGGTGGCGCAAGCATCCTCGATCATCGTCACCGCATAGCCCCGGTCGGCCGCCTCGCGCGCCGTGGTCTCGACGCACATGTTGGTCGAGATCCCGGTCATGTACAGCTGCTCGCGCCCCAGCGAGCGCAGCAGGTGGTCGATCCCGGTCGAGGCAAAGGCGCCGATCGAGCGCTTGTTGACCACATAGTCTCTCGGCTCCGGCGTCAGCGCGTCGATGATCTCGTGCTCCGGACTGCCGGCAATGTTGCCGGTCGAGGCGTAGAACTTGCGCATATGCGGCGGCGCATCGGCGCAGTCGGCCCGCTCGGCACCCTGGGTGATGTAGATCACCTCGCCGCCCCCGGCCCTGAACACCGGCGCCATGCGCAGGATATTTGGCACCACCAGTTTCTCAATCCGCTCAAAGCGATACTCGGTCAAGTTCGAGCGTTCCTCCAGCATCCGCCGCCCCAGCGCGCCAGTGCGGCTGCCGCTGGCGTTCTGCATGTCAACGATGACCAGTGCCGAGGTCGCCCGGTTGGCCGGACGCGCGGTCATATATTCCTGAATATAGTCGGAGGCAGGGGTCGAGTTCAGCGGCATCGGGTTCTCCGTCGGGTATCATTCAGGCGGCTTGGCGCATCAGGGCGCCGAGTTTGGCTATGTCGGGCCGCATCTCCAGCACCATGATCTCGTCCCAGATCGCAGCGGCGGCGGCCTCGGGCCACAGGCGGGCGGTCAGCGACAGATACTTGGCCCGGATTTCCTCAGGTGGATAGGGGTCGGCCCAGTCGCCACGGTTGGTCTCGGTCCGCGCCGTCAGGCTGGTGCCGTCGGTCAGGGTCACCGTCACCGCGGCCGGGCGGTGGTTCGGCAGTTGGGCGGTCATCGCCGGATCCTCGCGCACAGTCACCCGGGCCGCGAGTTCGAGGATCGCCGGGTTATTGATCTGATCCCAGGTGAAACTGCCAACATCGCTCGAGCGGTTGATCAGCGTCGTCGCCACCGCGAACGGCACCGAGAATTTACCCGCCAGCGTGTTGCGCGGGCGCGGGTCGTCCAACTCGGCGGCCAGCGAATAACTTTCCACATCGACCCGCGCGATCCGCGCTGGATCAAGCCCGCCGGGGGCCTCAGCCGCGATCATCGCCAGCGCATCCAGGGCGGCGTGATTATAACGGCAGCACGAGTGCATCTTGAAATAATTGCGCATCACCTCCCAGCGCTCACCCAACGCCTCGGTCATCGCGTCCGCGTTGAATGTATCCGAAACAACTTTGCCAAAAACCTGCGAGATGCCATTGATTTCTCCGCAGAAACCCGCTTCGACCATATCGTTGGCCAGGATCCCCATCTGGTTGCTGACCCCGGCAAAGACATTGCGCACCGTACCGCCCTCCAGCATGGTTCGCCGGCTGGTCGCCAGCGTCAGATTGGCGGCAATGTTCAGCGCCTCGCGCATGCCCACCGCATCGCGCCCAGCCAGCCGCTGCACCGCTACCACAGCACAGATCGTCCCCCAGGTGCCATGCGGATGCATCGACGGCCGCAGCGCCGTGGCAATGCCAACCCGCGCGCCAACCTCATACCCGATGGCGACGGCGGTCAGGAAATCAGCACCACTGGCCCCGACCAATTGCGCATAAGCAAAGGCCGCCGGAAACGTGTGCATCCCCGGATGGCCTTTGCAGAACTGGTTGCCCTCGTCCATCTCCAGCCAGGTCCCCGCCGTGCCGTTGACCAGCGCCGCCTGCGCCGGATGGGCGCTCAGGCCGGTGCCGATCAGCAGCGCAGCACCACTCCCGGCCATACCGGGCCGCGCCGCCAGCGCCTGCATCTCCGGCTCTGCCGCCCCACCGACGATGGCCCCAACGCAATCGGCAATGATCAGCCGGGTCCGCTCGACCACCTCGCCCGGCAGGTCCTGCGCCCTGAACCCGGCGGCAAACTCGGCAACTTCAGTCAGATAATCCATTTAACGCTCGTCCCCGAATTGCATCTGGCAGCGAGGGTATGCTCATGTGTGCAAAGCCCGCAAGGGCGCGGCGACGCAGGACAAGGGAGAAATGCATGAAACGGGTTATGGTGATCGTCCCCTTCCCGATGAGCGAGGAAAACCGCGACCAGCGGCGCCAGCAGCTTCAGGCGGTCAGCCTCGGGCCAGACATCAGCTTCGACTTCGAATCTGTTAGAATCGCACCTAAAAACTACGTCAGCGCCTCGGATATGAGCCTGGCGGATTTCGGCGTGATGGAGGCCGGGCTGGCAGCCCAGCAACGCGGCTATGATGCGGTCTGCATCGACACCATGAGCGATTCCGGCGTCGCTGCGCTGCGCTCGGAGCTTGATATTCCGGTCATCGGTCCCGGCCGCGCCTCGATGCTGACGGCGATGATGCTGGGCAGCCGGTTCTCCATCGTCGCCCTGTGGCCGCACTGGCAGCATCTCTATGAAAAGACCCTGAAGGATCTGGGCTTTGAGCATCACTGCACCTCAATCCGGTCGATCGACGTGACACCGGACAACCAGGCGCTGCTGGGCGGCAAGGAGGATCAGATCTTCCCCCTGTTGCTCGACTGCGCCCGGCGCTGCATCGACGAGGATGGGGCCGAGGTGATCCTGCTCGGCTCGACCACCATGCATCAGGCCCACGGCTATCTGGCCCAGCACCTGCCGGTGCCGGTTATCAACCCCGGCCCGCTGACCTACAAACTGGCCGAGGCGGTGCTGGGGCTTGGGCTGACCCACAGCAGCAAAGCCTACCCCCGGTCGCCAACGCCAAAGCACAACGTGATCCACGCCATGGGCGATGCCGCCGAGGGGTTCGGGCATTAATGACCGCGTCCCAGATCGCGAAATCCGGTTGGTGATGTTCGGGCCATGGACCTGACAGGCGATATTCGCATACCAGTCTATCGAGAAAATCTTCCAGCGGGGCAGGGCTACAATGACAACTTTGAAGGAACGGCTCCGCGGGCCCAACATTCTGGTCGCCCCCGGCATCTACGACGCTCTCACCGGCCTGATCGCCGAACAAAGCGGGGCCGAGGCGGTTTACCTCTCCGGCGCCAGCATTGCCTATACCCGGTTCGGGCGGCCCGATATCGGCCTGGTGACGATGAGCGAGGTAGCCGAGACCGTCGGCGCCATCCGCGACCGCATCACCCGCCCGATCATCGTCGACGCCGACACCGGCTTCGGCAACGCCCTCAATGTCCAGCGCACCGTGCGGCTGTTCGAGCGTATGGGCGCCAATGCGTTGCAGCTTGAAGACCAGACCATGCCAAAGCGCTGCGGCCATCTGGCGGGCAAGACCCTGGTCTCCGCCGCCGAAATGCGCGGCAAAATCCGCGCCGCCCTCGATGCGCGGGCCAGCGGCGAGACCCTGATCATCGCCCGCTCCGACGCCATCGCCGTCGAGGGCATCGACGCCGCTCTCGACCGGGCTGAGGGCTACGCCGAGGCCGGGGCCGATGTGCTGTTTGTCGAGGCCCCGCAGTCGATCGACCATATCCAGGCGATCATGGCACGCTTGAAGGGCAAGGCGCCGCTGATGGCCAACATGGTCGAAGGCGGCAAGACCCCGCTGATGACAGCCACGGAGTTGCAACTTCTCGGCTATTCCATGGTCATCTTCCCCGGCGGCGCGGTGCGCGCCGTGGCGGCGACCGCGCAGCGCTACTACACCAGCCTACTGGCCACCGGCTCGAACGCCGCGATGGGCGAGGCGATGTTCGATTTCGATGGGCTGAACCAGGTGATCGGCACCGCCGACATGATGGCCCACGGCAAGACCTACGACCTGGAGACGAACTGATGGCGCCACCCGCCAAACCGCTCGACCCGGTCACCCTGGCAATCCTCAAGGGCCGCTTGGAGCAGATCGCCGACGAGATGGACGCGACCCTGTTCCGCTCCGCCTTCAACCCGATCATCGCCGAGGCGCATGACGCCAGCCATGGCATCTACGACGCCCAAACCGGCGACACCATGGTGCAGGGCAAGTCGGGCCTGCCGATCTTCGTCGGCGTCATGGCCTTCGGGGTCAAGGCGGTGATCGACAAGGCAACCCTGCAAGGCGGCGCAAGCGACGGCGACGTCTGGATCTTCAACGACCCCTACGACGGCGGCACCCACCTCAGCGATGTGCGGCTGGTGCGGCCCTACTTTCGCGACGGCAAGGTCTTCTGCTACCTCGCCTCGGTCGGCCATTGGCACGATGTCGGCGGCAACGTTCCCGGCAACTACAACCCGGCCGCGACCGAGTGCTTTCAGGAAGGCGTGCTGATCCCGCCGGTAAAACTGTTCGCCCAGGGTACGCTGCGCCAGGACGTGGTCGACATCCTGCTGGCCAATTCCCGCCTGCCGGTTTCGGCCTACGGCGACCTCAACGGCCAGATCAACGCGCTGGAACTGGGGGTCAAGCGGCTCGACGCCCTGCTGGCCGAATATGGCGCCGATACCGTGGCGGCGGGGATGATCGAGCTGAAAGCCCGCGCCGCCCTGCTGATGCGGGCCGAGATTGCGGCGCTGCCCGACGGCACCGTCTCGGCCGAGGATTGGCTCGACAATGACGGCACCATCGACCAGCCCCTGAAAGTTGCGCTGGACCTGACCATCGACGGCGACCGCATGGTGATGGATTTCTCGCGCTCCGCGCCCGCCTGCCGCGGCCCGGTGAACATCTCGCGCTCGACCACCATCGCCGCCTGCTACGTGGCACTGAAGCACGTGTTCGGCGATGTGCCAGCCAACGCCGGGGTGCTCGAGCCGATTGAATTTCGTATTCCCGAAGGCTCGCTGCTCGCCGCCACCGCGCCAAAGCCGGTGGGTGGCTACACCGAGACCATCCTGCGACTGATCGACCTGGTGTTCCAGACCATCGCCCAGATCGCCCCCGAACGCTCGAACGGCTGCGCCTACGGCACCATCAACGCGCTGTCGATCGCCGGGCACCGCCAGGATGGCCGGCGCTGGGTGATGTTCTCGTTCTTCGGCGGCGGCCATGGCGGTCACCCGCTGGGCGACGGCCTCAACCATGGCAACGCGCCGATATCGACCGCGATGATCCCGCCGCTGGAAATCCTCGAGGCCGCCTACCCGGTGAAATTCACCCAATGGGCGCTGCGCCCCGATTCTGGCGGGCCGGGGAAACACCGTGGCGGTCTGGGTGCTGTCTACGAGATCGAGCTGCTGGAGGACGAGGCGCTGGCCTTCCTGTTCGGCGACCGTGGCCGCTTCCCACCGCGCGGTGTGGCAGGCGGCGGCACGGCGGCGATGACCCGGTTCACCTATCCCCAGGACGGCGTTCCCGCAACCCCGCCGCTGGCCTCGAAGATCGTCGATGTCCCGCTGGAACGCGGCCAACGCGTGCGCCTCGAAACCCCCGGCGGCGGCGGCTACGGCGATCCGGCGGAACGCTCCCCCGCCGCCATCCAATGCGACATCGCGCTTGGCTTCGTCACCCCCGAGGCCGCCAGGCGCGACTACGGTGGCGCTGCATGAGCCCGCCGCGTTACGTCATCGGCGTCGATGTTGGCGGCACCTTCACCGATGTCTTCGTCTGGGACGACGCCGGGCAGATCGTCACCACCGCCAAGGTCCCCTCGACCCGTGGTGACCAGTCGCAGGGCTTCATCGAGGGCATCCGCCAGCGGGTAGCGGATTTCTCCGAGATCGCCACGGTGGTCCACGGCACCACGGTCGGCACCAATGCCCTGCTGGAACGCAAAGGCGCCCCCACCGGCATCATCACCACCACCGGCTTTCGCGACGTGCTGGAAATGCGCCGCCGCGACCGGCCCAAGACCTGGGGCCTGTGGGGGATGTTCGAGCCGGTCGTGCCCCGCAATCTCCGCCTCGAGGTCGACGAGCGGGTGCTGGCCGACGGCACTATCGACACACCAGTCGCGCTCGATCAGGTCACCGCCCAGGCCGAAATCCTGCGCGATGTCGGCTGCGAGGCGGTTTGCGTCTTCTTCATCAACGGCTACGCCAACGCGACCAACGAACGCCAGGCGGTCGAGGCCGTCCGCACGCTCTGGCCGAACGACTACGTCTCCGCCGCGACCGAAATCATTCCCGAGATCCGCGAGTTTGAACGGCTGTCCACCGCCACCCTCAACGCCTACCTGCAACCGGTCGTCTCCAGCTATCTCGACCGTCTCGAGGGCGCGCTCCGGGCGCAGGGCTCCGATGCCGACGTGCTGATCGTGCAGTCCAACGGTGGTGTCATGGCGGTCGATACCGCCAAGCGGTTCCCGGTCCGGACAGCACTTTCCGGCCCCGCCGCCGGGGTCATCGCCGCCCGCGCCATAGCCCACGCGGCAGGGTTCCCCAACGTCATCACCTGCGACATGGGCGGCACCTCGTTCGACGTCTCGCTGATTGCTGGCGGCGAGGCGGCGCTGGCGGCGCAAACCTCGATCGATTTCGGGATGATCGTCCGCACCCCGATGATCGAGATCACAACCATCGGCGCTGGCGGCGGCTCGATCGCCGGGGTCGATGCTGGCGGCATCCTGCAGGTCGGCCCAGAGTCCGCAGGCTCGGACCCCGGTCCCGCCTGCTATGGCCAGGGCAATGACCGGCCAACGGTCACCGACGCCAATCTGGTGCTCGGCCGCATCAACCCGGCCCGGCCCATCGGCGGCAAGCTCGACCGGCTCGACCTGGATGCAGCGCTCGCCGCCATCCGCACCCATGTGGCCGAACCGCTCGGCCTCAGCGTGCCCGACGCCGCCGAGGCGATCTTCAAGGTCGCCAATGCCAAGATGGCCGGCGCCATCCGCCTGGTCTCGATCGAGCGCGGCCACGACCCGGCCCAATTCGCCGCCATGCCCTTTGGTGGCGGCGGCGCGCTGCATGCCGGGGCACTGATGCGCGATCTCGGCCTCGGCTCGTCGCTGGTCCCACGCTTCCCCGGCGTAACCTCGGCGCTGGGCTGCGTCGTCGCCGATATGCGCCATGACCGAGTGCAAACGGTCAACCGCCTCCTCGCCGACCTCGACTGCCCGGCGCTGGAGACCAAAATGCGCGCCGTGGCCGACGAATCCGAAGGGCTGCTCGGCCGCGCCGGGGTGGCATTCGATCGGATCGACCGGCAATTCGAGCTCGACATGCTCTATGTTGGCCAAACCCATACCGTGGCCGTCGCACTGGACATGACCGCACCACTGACCCCTGACACCATCCAGCAGGCCTTCGATGCCGCCTATCTCGCCGCCTTCGGCCGCCTGCTCCAGGCAATCCCGGTCCGGGTCCTGAACTACCGGGTTGCGGTGACCGGGCGGCGGCCGCAGTTCGACATGGCGGTGTTCGCCCCGCCGCGCGAGGGCAACCTGGCCGCATGTCAGCGCGGCACCCGTACCATCCGTTGCGACGGCGCTGATCACACAGCACCGGTATTTGAGCGGCTCGACCTGCCCGAGGGCGCGGTCATCCCCGGCCCCGCCATCCTCGAGCAGCCCGACGCAACCATCTTCATCGACCCCGGCCTAACCGGCCGCGTCGACCGCTTTGGCAATGTGGTGATCACTCGCAATGGAGGCACTCATGCACCCGATTGACCCGGCCACCACCGCCCTGGTGCTGGTGGACCTGCAAAACGACTTCCTGCACGCCGACGGCGCCTATGGCCGCGCCGGACAAAAATCCGACGCCATCGCGGCACTCCCGGCACGCCTCGCCCCGCTGGCGCAAGCAATGCGCCAGGCCGGCGGCTGGATCGTCTCGACCCATTTCACCCTGGTCCCTGGCAAAGGCGGTCAGCCCTTCGTCCTCGATCACCTCAAAAAACTCCGCCCCTTCCTGACCAAGGGCGACTTCCTGCCCGGTGCCTGGGGCCACCAACTGGTTGATGCGCTGCAACCCGCCGACCTCACCATTGAAAAGGTCGCCTATTCCGCCTTCTACATGAGCCGGATGGAGTTCGCGCTCCGCCGCGCCGGGATCGAGACGCTGGTATTCGGCGGCATCGTCACCAATGGCGGCGTCGCCTCGACCGTGCGCGATGCCCATGTGCGCGATTTCCACACCATCGTGCTCAGCGATGGCTGCGCCGCCTTCAGCCCGCAGGTCCACCAATCCGCCATCGCCGATCTCGCCACCGTCTCCACCGTGATGACCTGCGCCGACGCCCTGCGCTTGATCCAGGGGGCCTGAGCGGTGGTCACCCTCGCCCCACCTCCGCCCCGCTTTGATATCGAAACCGATGTCGTCGTCGTTGGTGCCGGCGCCTGCGGCCTGACCGCCGGCCTGCGCGCGCTTGAGGCCGGGGCCGACACAATCGTGCTCGAGCGTGACCCGCGCCCCGCTGGCTCAACCTCGATGTCGTCCGGCTTCATCCCTGCTTGCGCCACCCGGTTCCAGCGCGCCATCGGGGTCGCCGAGACGCCGCAGGAATTTGCCGCCGACATCCAGAAGAAGGCAGCGGGCGGCGCTGACCCCACCATCGTAAAGACCGTCACCGAACAGATCGGCCCGGCGCTGGAATGGCTCGCCGACGCCCACGGGTTGGAGTGGCTGGTGCTCGACGACTTCCTCTACCCCGGCCACACCAAACACCGGATGCACGCCGTGCCGGAGAAAACCGGCGCTGGCCTGATGGCGCGGCTACAAGCCGCCGCCGAGACGGCCGGCCTGCCGGTTGTCACCAACGCCCATGTGACCACGCTGCATGTAACCGGGGCCAACCGGATCACTGGCGTCTCGCTCACCCGCCCCGATGGCGCGGTCGAGACCATCGGCTGCCGCGCGGTGATCCTCGCCTGCAACGGCTATGGCGGCAACTCGGACCTGACAGCACGGCACATCCCCCAGATCGCCGCCGCCCCCTATTTCGGCCACCCCGGCAACACCGGCGACGCCATCCTGTGGGGTGATGCACTGGGCGCCGCCACCAAGGACCTCACCGCCTATCAGGGCCACGGCTCGCTCGCCCACCCGCACGGCATCCTGATCACCTGGGCGCTGATGATGGAGGGCGGCATCCAGGTGAATACCGAGGGCCGCCGGTTCTCGAATGAACATGCGGGCTATTCCGAGCAGGCGGTCAAGGTGCTCGCGCAACCGGGCAGCATCGCCTGGAACATCTACGACCAGCGGCTGCACGCGGTCGGGATGGGTTTCCCCGACTACCAAGGGGCGGTCGGCACAGGCGCGATCCGCACGGCTGACACCGTCGAGGCCCTGGCGCGCGAGACCGGCCTTCCCGCGCAAACGCTCAATCAGACCCTCGCACACGCGGCTGAGTGCAGCGCCAACACCGCATCAGACCCGTTCGGGCGCGATTTTACCGCCAAACCGGCCCTCGAAGCACCACTCTATGCCGTAAAAGTCACCGGCGCCCTTTTCCACACCCAGGGCGGTTTGGTGATCGACCCCTCCGCCCTGGTGCTTCGCCCAGACGGTACCGCCCTGCCCAATCTGTTCGCCGGTGGCGGCGCTGCCTGCGGCGTCTCCGGGTCGCGGGTCGAGGGCTACCTGTCGGGCAACGGCCTGCTGACCGCCATCGCGCTCGGTTTCATTGCCGGCGCCGCCGCCGCAAGCCAGGCCCTTGACGCTCGAACCTGATTGGTGCCGCACCCGGTCACTCCGGGTCATATTTGAGATACCCGCGCCGCTCGACATCGGGGAATGCATCCCCGCGCCGGACGAACCACGGGTCGGTCTGGGGTTGGGCACGAAAATCCCACGGCTGTGGCTTGCCCTGCGCCAAAGCATTGTCGATGAAACGGCGGGTGCGCTGGCTGGCGACGACCTGTCCCGGCAGTTCATCAAGATCGTACCTGGCCTCGATAATCGAGGTGAGTTCCGCCAGAATGTCCCGGTGTTCGCCACTCGGCGCAAGATTGGTCAGTTCCAGTGGGTCGGCGATCAAGTCGAACATCATCGGCGGATAAGCCCGCGAATGGACCAGCTTTCAACGACCCTGGCGCAGCATGATCCGGGGCGCCAAGGTGGCACCATCGATATGTTCGGCGATCACGCCATGGCGCGCCGTGCTGGCACCCTCGAGCAACGGCAACAGGCTCTCGCCGTCAATTGCCACCGGAAAGTCCTGCGCGGCGCCTCCGGCGATCTCGTTCAGCGTCGGCAAGATGTCTATCAGCGACACAGGCGCCACTACCCGCGAAGGCCCAAAGCGGCCCGGCGAATGGATGATCAGAGGCACCTGTATCGCCGGCTCGAACAGGGTTTTCTTGAACCACATGCCGCGCTCGCCGATCATGTCACCGTGGTCCGAGGTAAACAGAACCGTTGTTTTGTCTTCGACCCCGGTCTCGACCAGCGCGTGCATCAGCCGCCCGACGATATCGTCGACATAGGCGATCATGCCGTAGTAGCCGCGCCGGGCATTGCGATAGGCAGCCTCGTCGATCGGGGCCTTGTCCTGACCGTAGTGATAAAAAAAGCGCGCGCGAATGCGGGTCGCGCGCGTCGGGCGGGATGAATGGCACCCGCGGCGCCTCGATCTCACCCTCGTTGTGACGCTCCCAGTATTCTCGGGTGGTCAGGTAGGGGTCATGCGGGTGGGTCAGTGCTACGGTCAGGGCGAAGGGCCGCCCGTCGCCATAGCGGGCGCGCATATACAACTCCTGGACCGCCCGGTGGCAGACCTCCTCATCATAGTCGAGCTGCATGGTGCGCGCCGCCGGCCCTGCGTCACGCACCGTATCGGTGGTCGAGGTTCCGGCAGCCGTTCGGTTGGCGTCATCCCCATCGCCGGAGGCATAACCACTGGCCGGGGTCCAGCCAAAATCGGCCGGGTAGATCTCGGTGGTCAACCGGGTCTCGAAGCCGTGGAACTGGTCCGGCCCAACAAAATGCATCTTGCCGCTGAGGCAGGTGTAGTAGCCTCGGGCGCGCAGATAATGCGCGAAGGTCGGTGTTGCCGCAGGCATCTCGCTGCCATTGTCATAGGCGCCAACCTGGCTTGGCAGCCGCCCAGTCATCAGCGCGGCGCGTGACGGCAGGCATAGGGGGTAGTTGCAATAGGCGTTTTCAAACACGACGCCCTGGCCCGCCAGCTTGTCGATATGCGGCGTTCTCAGGACCTTGCCGCCATAGGCTTTCAGCACGAAGGCGGTCAGTTGATCGACGACGATCAGCAGGATGTTGGTGCGGTCCTCACGCATGGTTGGGTTCCTCGAGTCGGATCACCTGTCCATCCGCCGCGCCCGGCGTTCCAGATAGGCGCCATAGCGAGACAGGCCGAAGACGAATACGAAGTAGATCAGCCCGACAAACACATAGACCTCGACATACTGCCCGCTCCAGTCGCCGCGGCCAATCGCGGCGTTGCCCGAAGCCATGATCTCGAAGAACCCGATGATGGTGACAATCGAGGTCTCCTTGAAGGTGATCACAACCTGGTTGATCGTCGCTGGCAGCGAGTTTTGAAACGCCTGCGGCAGCAGTATCCGCGACACCCGGGTCCAGTATCTCAGGCCGAGCGCGGCAGCGGCCTCGTCCTGTCCCTCGGGGATTGCCTGAAGCCCGGCGCGGATGATCTCGGCCTGGTAGGCGGCAAAAAACAGCGCGAACGCCAACGTCACCCGCACCAGCTTGTCGCCCTGCGCCCAGCCCGGCAGCGCGAACGGCGCCACCACGGCGGCGGTGAACAGGATCGTCAGCAACGGCAGCGACCGGGTCACGTCGATCACCGCGCCTGCGACGCCCCGCACCACCGGCAGCTTCGATCGCCGGGCCAGCGCCAGCGCCACCGCCAGCGGCATGCCGCTCACCACCACTGCGGCGAACAGGAACACTGTCAGCGACAGCCCGCCCCATTTCTCCGTGGTCACCAGCGGCATGCCGAGGAAGCCGCCGAACATCAGCGCCATGAAGGTGCCGAACCCAACCAGCCACAGCAGCGGCAGCCGCTTCATGCCCCAGAACCGGGGGACACAGGACAGCACCGTGGTGACAACGATGGCGAGGCAGGCGAGGGTCGAGCGCCAATGCTCCTCATAGGGGTACAGTCCGAACAGGATCAGCCGCCCGCGCGCCCGGATCACCGCCCAACAGGCGCCCTCGGCCTCGCGGCAACCAGACCCGTCCGGCACATTCCACACCGTATCGAGCAGCGCCCAGTCCAGCGCCATCGAGGCGACCCATAAGGTCGCCGCGCCAAACAGGATGGTGATGGCGCCATCGAACCAGTTCGAGAACAACCGCCGCCGTACCCAGCGCAATGCGCCACGTTCCAGCACCGGTGGTGGCATGGCAGTGGCGGTCACGTCTCGGTCTCCCGGCCCTTGATCGCGAGCCGCCGGTTGAGCACGTTCATCACCCAGCCGATCGAATAGTTGATAATCAGGAACCCGCCCATCAACAACGCCAGCAGTTCGATGGTCTGGCCGCTCTGGTTGATCGAGGTCGAGACCACCATGAAATAGTCCGGAAACCCGATGGCAATGCCGATGGTTGTCGCCTTCATCAGCCAGACGTACTGGTTGGCCAGCGCCGGCAGCATCGCCCTGATCGCCAGCGGAATGCGCACCAGCCAGTTCACCTGAAACCCGCTGAGCCCCAGCGCCAGCCCCGCCTCGATCCGGCCCCGCTCGACCGCCAGAAACCCGCCCCGCACGATCTCGCCGATATAGGCGCCGCCAAAGACCGAGATGGCGATCACCAGGGCGGAGAACTCCGGCTTGATCACAAAGCCACCGACGAACCGCAGGCCCTTCAGCTCAGGATATGTGACCAGCGGGTCGCCCGGCTGGTGCCCGGTGAACAACAGCACCAAAAACAACACGAACAGCCCTGCCAGCGCGCCGGGCCAGACCCAGCGCGGGTTGATCAGGGCAGCGCGTTGCAGGCGGGTCGCGCCAAAAACTGCCGCCATCACACCAATCACCAGCAGTCCAAGGTCCAGCCAACCCATGTCAAAGGCCGGCAGCATCAACCCCCGGTTTGACAGGAAACCAAATCCGCCCAGCGGGATCGCTTGGCGCGGCGATGGCAGATGGGTCAACAGAGCGTACCAGAAGAACCCTTGCAGGATCAGCGGCACATTACGGAAGATCTCGACATAGACGGTGCCGATCATATTGAGCACGGCGTTGGTCGATATTCGGGCCAACCCGACCGTCATCCCGATCAAACTAGCTCCGGCCAGCCCGATCACCCCGACCAGCAGCGTATTCAGCAGTCCTGCCAGCAGCATCCGAGCATAAGTCGAACGGTCGTCGGCCTCGATCAGCGAGAAATTGATCGGCCAGCCGGTGGTCCGCTCCAGAAACCCAAACCCGGTCGAAATGCCCTGCGCGGTCAGGTTATGGCGCGCGGTCAGAATGAACGACGCGGTCAGGCCAACGACAATACCAAGCACGGCGGCCTGGATGATCCAGCCCCGCACCCGGCGGTTTCTGAGGGCACTAAGCATTTTTGGCAGTTGACGGTTGCCCGAAGGCGGCGGGCCGGGATGCCCCGACCCGCCGTTTCAAGATCAATCCAGAACCAGCGGATACAACATTCCGCCATTGG
This sequence comes from Thermohalobaculum sp., assembly GCA_035527255.1. Taxonomy (GTDB): domain Bacteria; phylum Pseudomonadota; class Alphaproteobacteria; order Rhodobacterales; family Rhodobacteraceae; genus Thermohalobaculum. Next base: position 26,995 of record DATLAW010000116.1, read on the forward strand.
TCCACAGATGGTTCTTGCCGCGCGGCAGCTTGTAAGGGCTGTCTGTGCCGACGGTCCGCTCATAGATTTCGCTGTAGTTGCCGACCGCCTTGATCATGTTGTAGGCCCAGTCGTTCGACAGACCCAGCCGGTCGCCGATGCCGGGGCTGACGCCCAGCAACCGCTCGATCGAGGCTGATGGCGGGTTGGCCCGGATCTCATCGACATTGGCCGAAGTGATGCCGTTCTGCTCGGCCATCAGCAGCGACGACACCATCCAGTTGATCACGTCGATGAAGTTGTCATCGCCCTGACGCGCCGCGATGCCCTCGGGCTCCAGCGCCAGAACTTCGTCCAGGATGGTAAAGGCATTCGGGTCCGGGGCATTGAACCGGGTTGCCGCCAGGAACGGGCCAAAACCAGCCAGCGCATCGCAGCGGCCAGCATAAAGCGCCGCCCGCAACTCCTCGCCCTTCTCGAAGTTCAGCGCCTCGTAGGCGATGCCGCGTGCCCCCATGTAGTCGGCGACGATCCGCTCGATCGAGGTGCCGGCATTGATGCAGAACACACCACCGGCAAGATCCGCCGAGGATTTCGCACCCAGGTCGGTGCGAACCAGGATGTTGGTCGGGCCAATGAAATACGGCAGCCCGTATTGCAGGCCCAGCTCGGTGTCGCGGCTCATGGTCCAGCCGGTCACCTTGATGATCACGTCGATATCGCCCGATTGCAGTGCCGGGAACCGCTGCGCCCAGCTGACCGGGATAATCTTCAACGCGTCCGGCGAGCCCAGGATCACGGTCGCCAGCGCCTTGCAGAATTCAATGTCGAAGCCGGTCCATTTGCCCTGGTCGTCGACCTCGGCAAAGCCCAGGTAACTGCCGTTATGGCCGGTGCACAGCAGCGAACCCCGCTCCTTGATTGCCTTGACTGTATCACCGGACGCCGCCGCGGCGGGCGAAATCGCCAGGCCGGTGGCGAATGCCAGCGCGGACAGTGCCGCGAGTGCAGATTTGATCATTGTCGTTTCCCTCCCTTGTTTTTGATTCGAACTTGAACCAGGCGTCTCGATGCGGATCGCTCCGATCCATCCTGAAACAGATCAACAGGTTGCCGGGGCCAGTCACCAAAATCAAACCCTGATTTGGTTGGCTGTTGAATCGGGGCACTGGCTGACGCCGAAAATCCGTACAACCGCCCGCCAGGTCGGCTTCCAGCCAATGTTGGAGTTACCTCACCACCCGGCGATATAGCTCGACGTTCCATTGAATGTCGGCTTCCATCAACCGGCGGGCCTCCGTTGCGTCGCGGGCGGCGATGGCATCGACGATCCGCATGTGGTGGTTCTCCCAATCCTCGATCCGCGAAAACCGCCGGATCGCCCGCGCCAGCCACGGGCCGGTTCGAGCGTACAGCCCCTCGACGACGGCGGCCAGATCAGGATTGCCGATCTCGGGTCAAATACAGTCAAGGTCGGCTCAGAGCCCTTGTAGACCAATTTCTGCATTGCGGCCAACGTCTGCTATCAAAACTCCAGAAAAAATAGATGAAGGCTGGTCGCATCAAGCTTAAAAAGTAAACACTGCAGGATCACGTAGACTCCATGACTATGGATCAGTCTCTGCCCCTCATCCTTGCGCTGCCCCTACATAGACCGCATAGCCCACAAGCATGGCCAAACCGACCCATCGCCCGATGACGGGGCGTGTCAGCAAAAGACCGGTCAAAACCAGCGACAACGCAATCATGATTGGCAGGTCGAAGATCTGGAATCTGCTCGCGACAGGAAACGGCGTGATCAGCGCAGTCACGCCAAGGATACCCAGAACGTTGAAGATATTTGAGCCGATGATATTGCCGATTGCAATTTCTGACTGCCGCCGGAAAGCGGCGACAACGGACGTCGCAAGTTCAGGCAAAGATGTGCCAACCGCGACGATTGTCAGACCGATAAATGCCTCAGATACGCCGATGCCTCGCGCAATCGAGACAGCGCCGTCCACCAGAAACCTTGCGCCGAACATCAGAGCGGCCAATCCGGCAACAACCCAAAGACACGACACCAATGCTGAGGCAGGGGATGGCACGCCGACCTCCTCAGCGACGGCCTCGCCGGGCTGGCGATAGGCCCAGATCAGATAGCCCGCCAGCCCGGCAACCAACAAAAGCCCTGTAAGTCGTCCGATGTGGCCCGAGGCAAAAATGGGCAACAACACAAGCGCTGCTGCCACCATCACGGCAGTGTCCCGACGCAAGGTTGCACCTGATACGCGGATTGGCCAGATAAGAGATGTAAGCCCGACAATCAGAAGGATATTGGCGATGTTCGATCCGACAATGTTGCCAACAGCGATATCTGGCACGCCGCGCCACGCCGCTTCGACCGAGACCAACAGCTCCGGCGTGGACGTCCCAAACCCCACAACCGTAAGCCCGATAAGTAGCGGTGGGATGGCCAACCGACGGGCAATCCCAACGCTACCCCTCACCAGCGCCTCGCCACCAAAAAACAGGCCGACCAAACCGGCGAAAACGTAGGCGTAGTCCAATTTCACAGCCCTCACGGGCAGTTGATCCACCCCGAACGGAAATAGTGATGGCTATGGCACGGCAACAAGGCCCTGCCGAAAAGACATTTGTAGGTCAGGAAGGAAAACACTGTGTATTTGGGCATTGGGTAGACAGGTTGCGGAATTCTGACCTCACGTTGTGGCTCGTCAAAGCAGTCATTCACCCAAAGTCCGCATAGTCCGCGAAGCCGTTCTGACTTTGAAATCGCTGCCCCGAACATCAATGACCGCTATGAGGATGCTGCGCCGCAACGAAACGGCAGGCTCTGAACGGCAGGTGTGGGCCGCAAGTATCCTTTGCTCGGCCTGAACCGGCGCTGCCGCTCCGCACTGCAGCAAATTCAAACTCATGACCCTGATCGGTCATCCAGCACCAAAAATGCCAACGACCTGTTTGAGCCGATTCCGGCAAGTGGCCCGGATGGCAATTTCAAATGAAAGGGTGCCATGCGCTTGATTCCGAGATTGAGGCGCATATCGACAAAAAGTGTCGCAATTGGACATGTGATTAGGCGGTGTTGACAAATGGGATTCCCAAGAGGGTGAGTATCTGATTCAAGATAACTTTGGCTCTGGAGGTTATCTTGGCGCGGAACTTGATGCCGGACGACGAATGGACGTTCTTCGAGGCTTTCATCACTGCAATA
>DATLAW010000117.1:0-23943 GCA_035527255.1 Thermohalobaculum sp.
TTCGTTGCCGACGAAATCGATCGAGTTGACCCCGGTGACCTCGCCTTCATTGATTTCGAAGACCAGATCGACACGGTTCTCGTCGCGCTCGATGATCACCGGTTCAACTTGCGCGCCATACCGGCCGGTGCGACGGTAGACCTCGATGATCGCCTGCGCATCGGCTTCTGCGCTGGAAAGCGTGAAGGGCAATCGCGGGCGCAATCGGATGATTTGCTGCAAATCCTCATCACTCAGAACATCGTTGCCCTCGAAGGCAATGACACTGATCGACGGATTCTCGATGACCTCGACGATCAGTTGATCCTGACCTGGAATGACCTGAACGTCCCTGAACAGACCCGTATCGAACAGCCGCCGCACGGCAGAGTTCAGATCTTCTGCGGTGACCGCACGGTCGGTCGGGAGTTCCATGTAAGACAGGATGGTCCCAACCTCGATTCGGCGATTACCGCGGATGGTTACACCCGATCGAGAGTCCGGTGTGGTCTGCGCCGCGGCGCCGCCGCCAGCATCGCCCGGCAGCCCCCCCGTCAGTCCCCCGGTCAATCCCGGTCCGATGAGGCTTGCAAAAATCCCAACCGCCAGGGCGCGGCACGCGCGGCGGCGCCAATTCAAAGTGGCAGAACGCATTCCATCTCCTTCCCGGTCACGGTCCCGTTTGGTCAGGTTATTCCGTGCTCAGGCCCGTCCCTCAGTTGCGAAGTAGTCTAGAGCCTAACCAAGTCATTATACGTCGCGAACACCATCAGCAAGAGGACTAGCGACAACCCGATCATCGTTCCGACTTTCATTGCAGTTTCGCCTACCGGGCGGCCGCGAATGAACTCAATCGCATAGAACATCAGGTGCCCCCCATCCAGAATCGGGATTGGGAAAAGATTTATCAGGCCGATCGAGGTCGATAGAACCGCAATCAGATAGATCAGTGACGACGACCCCTGCTCGGCGGCGTTTCCAGATATTTCGGCGATTCGGATGGGTCCGCCAAGTTGGCTGGTGTCAGCCCCCTTGAACGCCATGTCATGGAGGTATCCCATGGTGCCCGAAATGATCTTCCAGGTCTCCGAAAATCCACCTGAGAGCGCCCGATGAATCGGTACCGCAACACGTTCAGGTTCAATCCCGGCGAGGACCGAGCCCTTGATGCCCATCGTCGGCAAAAGCACTTTCTCGTTCGTTTCCGGATGTGAACGCTCGACCAGAGCAGGGACGAAACTGAATGTGAGCTGTTCGCCACCGCGGTCAACGTCGACGGTGATTTCGGCGCCGTGCGTTTTCGCTGCCGTTATCAACTGCAAGTCACGGTAAGAATGTATCGCTTCGCCGTCGATCGACAGAAAAATGTCCCCGGCCAGCATGCCTGCCACTGCCGCCGGCATTCCCGCGTCAATCGCTGAAATCACGGGAGAGCTATGATACCGAACGACAATGTCGCGTGTCTCGCCATTTCGCACGATACTCGCGTTTTGCGGCGCGCCGTCGGTTTTGGCCAGATAAACAATAATATCGCCGAAATTCACCACCGTTTGATCGGCGATCGACAGCACCCGGTCACCGGCCTCAAAGCCGACATCCGCTGATGCCTCCGCGCCAATCGAGCCGACAATCGGTTCATCCGATGATTGGCCGGCCCACAGCAGAATTCCGGCAAAGATCGCAACCGATAACAGGAAATTCGCGACCGGCCCGGCAGCGACCGTCAACACCCGCCGCAACAGCCCCGCATTGTGGAAAGCGACCTTGTTTTCACCCGGCGAAAGTTGGTCTGCATCGATGCGCCCGGCGCTGGCCGGATCCATGTCGCCGACGAATTTCACAAACCCACCCAGCGGCAGAACTGCAATCTGCCAGCAGGTGCCCCACCGGTCGGTCCACTTGAGCAGCGGTTTTCCGAAGCCAACCGAAAACACCTCGGCTCTGATCCCACACCAGCGCCCAACGATGTAATGGCCAAATTCATGGACAAACACGACAACTGTCAAGACGCCAAGAAATGGCACCAGGAATTTAAGAAACCCGCCGATTAGTGGTATCTGTGCAAGCAGTTCCATTTTTTGGTCCCTCTAATCAAGTATATCAGGCTGCAAAGCGTTTCACCAGTTCTTCTCCCACCCGACGCGCCTGCGCATCGGCGGCGAAGATGTCATCCAGATCATTGGCCTCCGGCAACCCGTCGAGACGCTCCATCACCTCGCCGACCAATGACGCCATATCCAGGAAGCCAATTTGCCCGGCGATGAACGCATCCAGCGCCACCTCGTGCGATCCGTTCATCACGCAAGCCGAGACCCCGCCTTGCGACATCGCTGCACGGGCGAGCCCCAGTGCCGGAAAGCGTTCCGGATCCGGCGACTGGAAATCCAACCGGCTCAACCGGGCGAAGTCCAGCCGTTCAACCGGCAAATGGCGGCGTTCCGGCCAAGACAGTGCATACCCGATCGCCACCCGCATGTCCGGCGGTCCGAGATGGGCCAGGATCGAGCCATCACAGAACCCCACCATCGAATGGATGACCGATTGCGGATGCACCAGAACCTCGATCTGCTTTGGTGCGACCCGGAACAGATGCGAGGCTTCGATCATCTCAAGCGCCTTGTTGAACATCGTCGCTGAATCGATCGAAATCCGCGCTCCCATCGCCCATTTCGGATGCGCCATCGCCTGCGCCACCGTCGCCCGCGCCATCTCATCGAGGCTGCGGTTCCTGAATGGCCCACCTGAAGCGGTTAGGATCAACCGTTCTATCGGACAATCGCGCTCGGCGCAGGTCAGTTGGAAAATGGCATTATGTTCGCTGTCGACCGGTAGCAGCCGCGCACCGGAGCGGCGCATCTCGGCCATGAAAACCGGGCCCGCCGCAACCAGGCATTCCTTGTTTGCCAGCGCGATCGTCGCACCGGTGCGCGCCGCCGCGAGGGTCGGCGCCAGTCCGGCAGCCCCTATGATGGCCGACATGACCCAGTCCGCCGGCCGACTGGCCGCCTCGACCAGCGCGTTAGCCCCCGCCGCCACATCGATGCCGGACCCAGCAAGCGCCGCGCGCAGTTCTTCCAGTTTCCCGCCATCGGCGGTCACCGCAACCTGCGCCTTCAGCATCCGCGCCGCCAAGGCCAACCCGGCAATATTGCCGTTTCCGCTGACCGCGACCACATCGAACGTCTCGATGCCCAAGCTCTCGACCACCGAGAGCGTGTTGGCCCCGATCGAGCCAGTAACGCCGAAAATGCTGATGCGTCGCCTGCCCATGCCCTACCAGATAAAAATTGTCTGTCCGCGCCACCAGACGATCAGCGAAACCACCAGCGCCACGGCAACCAGACCGTCGAAACGATCCAATGCACCGCCGTGCCCAGGCAACAACCGCCCCGAATCCTTCACCCCGAAATGGCGCTTCAGGGCCGACTCGGCAAGGTCACCGACCTGCGACACCATTGCGGCACCGGCCGAGACTATACAGACCTGCACGAAATAGGTACCCGTGGTTGCCCAACTGAACAACCCGCCCAGCAACATTGCGAGGGCGATACCACCGCCAGCGCCAGCCCAGGTCTTTTTGGGGCTGACCCGCGGCCACAACTTCGGCCCACCGATCAGCCGCCCGGCGAAGTAGCCGCCGACATCGGCGGCGGCGACTACCAGAAATACCCAAAGCGCGATGATAAACCCGTTTGGCTCCATCGCCCTCAGATAAAGAAAGCCTATTCCCGCGGCACCGATATAGCCGGCCCCGACAACGCCCCAGGTCATTGCCGCGCGCCTACCTGTCAACAGATCGGCCACAGCCGCCACCGCCAGCGACCAGCTCAGCCACAGCGCCGCAGCAGAAAACGAGTAAAGCTGCGCCACCACGACGCCACCAACAACCCCTGCCAGCAAATACGGCACATCAGCTCGTTCCGAAGCGCCGTCACCCTTCCCGGTACCGCCCAAAGTAATCGCCCGGAATTCCCAGATCATCGTACCGGTCACCAGCGCAATCAGAATCATCGTCCAGATTCCGCCGAGATACAGCAGCGTCAGCCCCACTCCCGCGGCGGCAACGGCTGAAACGATCCTGGTCTTCAGATCGGCGAAGCGCCTTGGTGGATCGCTCGAATGAGTGGCAGCCATGCGCCCTGCCCGCCGGTCAGGTGCTGACGGCCACCGCGCCAAACCGGCGTTCGCGGTTGCCATATTCATTCAAGGTCCGCTCGAACAATGCTGGCGTAAAATCGGGCCAGCACTCCTCGACGAAGGCAAACTCGGAATACGCTGCCTGCCACAATAGGAAGTTCGACACACGCTGTTCACCGGAGGTGCGGATCACCAGATCCGGATCAGGCATACCACCGGTGTAAAGTGCGGCGGAAAAATCCTCCTCGCCGATCGCTTCCGGAGCCAGTCGCCCCGCAACCGCCTCGGAGGCCAGATGCCGCACGGCACGCAGCATTTCCCGCCGCGATCCGTAGTTCAATGCAATCTGCAACACCAGCCGGTCATTCTTTTTAGTACGCTTTTCCATCTGCGCCATCACCCGTTGCAAGCCGGTCGGCAGACCCTCGCGTTCGCCGATGAACTGCACCCGGACCCGCTCCTGATCCAGATCTTCGATCTCGCGAACGATGTAGCGCTTGAACAGCCGCATCAGCACCGAGACCTCATAGTCCGGACGTTTCCAGTTTTCGGTCGAGAACGCGAACAATGTCAGCGTCTCAACACCCAAATCCGGCGCGGCCCGGATGATCTCGCGTACCCGGTCGACACCACGATGGTGTCCAACCGTGCGCGGCTGGCCACGGCGTTCGGCCCAGCGGCCATTCCCGTCCATAATGATTGCAACATGCCGGGGGCCCGTGCGCCCGCGCTCTGCCTGAAAATTTCTCAATTCGATTCCCCTGCTCCTGCTCTTGCCTGTAGTCATCGCGACCCCGCCCCGTTCATCGAGCTGCCTCAGGGATCGCTCCGGTAATCAAACCTGCATGATCTCTTCCTGCTTCGCTGACAGCGACTCATCGACTTTCTTGATTGCCTTGTCGGTCAGCTCCTGGATCTCGTCATGGTACAACTTTTGCTCGTCCTCGGACATTCCTGCAGTGTTCGCCTTCTTGATCCGGTCCATGCCATCCCGGCGCACATTCCGGATCGCCACCTTCGCTCCTTCCGCATAATGCCCGGCAACTTTGGTCAATTCACGGCGGCGCTCCTCATTTAATTCCGGAATCGGCAAACGCATCAGCGTCCCCTCGACCACCGGGTTGATCCCCAGGCTGGAGGACCGCAGCGCCTTCTCAACCGCGCCGATCAGCGAGCGGTCCCAGACATTCACCGTGATCATCCGTGGTTCAGGAACGTTGATGGTGGCGCATTGGTTCAATGGCGTCATCGTTCCGTAGGCCGAGACTTGGATCGGGTCGAGCATCGAGCCGGAGGCACGCCCGGTGCGCAGCGAGGCGAACTCGCTTCTCAGCACCGCCTGCGCGCCATCCATTCGGCGCTCCAGATCGTCAAGATCGATTTCCAGTTCGTCAGTCGGCATCACTCTGTTCCCGCACTTCTTAACCGAGCCTTAACCCACCAGGTCACTCCGCTCCGGGCCAACCACCGTATAGTGCCCCTCGCCATACAGAACCTTGGTCATCGCGCCATCCTCGCGCAGCGAGAAGACCACAATTGGCAGGTTGTTGTCACGCGCGAGTGCCACGGCAGACGCATCCATCACCTTGAGGTGTTTCGACAAAACCTCGTCGTAACTCACCTTATCATAGCGTATTGCGTCCGGGTTTGTCTTGGGGTCACTATCATAAACTCCGTCGACCTGAGTCCCCTTGAAGATGGCGTCGCAGTCCATCTCCATCGCCCGCAGCGTCGCCGCCGTGTCGGTAGTGAAGTATGGATTGCCGGTGCCACCACCAAAGATCACCACCCGGTTTTTCTCCAGGTGGCGGACCGCGCGGCGGCGGATATAGGGCTCGCAAACCGTATCCATCGGAATTGCCGACAGCACCCGGGTGTGGATACCCAGCGCCTCCAGCGCCGATTGCATGCCCAATGCATTCATCACGGTCGCCAGCATTCCCATGTAATCTGCCGAGGCCCGCTCCATCCCCTGCGCCGCGCCGACCAGGCCGCGAAAAATGTTACCGCCGCCGATCACCATGCAAATCTGAATGCCGCGCGCGTGCGCCATGGCCACCTCTGCGGCGATCCGGGCCATGGTCGGGGGATGCAGGCCGAAACCCTGATCACCCATCAACGCCTCACCGGAGATTTTCAGCAGAACCCTGGGATAAAGCGGCTTGCCCGGAGGTGATTCGCCCAGTTCCTGCATTGCGCGATTCCCCTTGCTCGCCGAGTCGCGGGCAAAATGTCGGAAACCGGGTCTGGATGCAAGCTCGGCGGGCGGCGCGGTTCAAGAGTTCATATATGCGATAGCCTGGCGATATTTCGCGCGCGTCGTCCATTCCCAATAGGCGTCGCGGATTCCGACCGCCACCGTTCCCGGCGCGCCATTCGAGAAGATCCGGTCGTCAACCCGGGTCACCGGCACCGCCCCGCCACCACTGGTCGACAGAAACACCTCGTCCGCCTCCAGAAATTCGGCCAGCGGGATTGCACGCGCTTCGGTCGCGATCCCTTTTTCGACACAGATATCCAGAACCGTGCGCCGGGTAATGCCATGCAGCACACTCCGGGCCGGCGTGATCACCCGGCCATCCTTGACCGCAAAGATATTGAACCCCGGCCCCTCGGTCACATTGCCGGCGTGATCCAGCAGAACCACCGTCTCGAACCCATTGTCCTTGGCCTCGAACAGCCCCTGGGTGATGTCGCCCCAATGGTAGTTCTTGGCCCGCGGGTTGACGCTGTCCTCGGGGATCCGCCGCACGTTCTTGGCGATCCAGACACTGGCGCCATTCGCGGCCACCTCCAGCGGCACAACGTGGATATAGGGCACGCACCAGGCGTAGAAGTGGTTGGCGCAGGTCCTCGGGTCGCGGGTGCCCGGGATCATCGGCACGCCCCGGCTGGCCACCATCGCTATATATGCCTCCCGCAAGCCCGACCGCGCCACCATCGCATGCAGCGCCGTGCGAATATCGTCCCGCGTCATGCCCACATCCATCCGCGTCGAGGCCATCGACGCCTCGAACCGGTCCAGATAATCCTCCAGCCGAAAGAATGCCCCGTCGCGTACCGGCACCACGTCATAGGTGATGTCGGACCGGGTCACGCCCCAGTCATTCACCCCAATGCACGCCTCGGCGATCGGAATGATCTCGCCGCGCATCCAGGCGGCACCCTTTGAAAAATCGCTCATGGCCCAACCTCCCCCACTGTCATCTCCAGATGCAGCTCGCGCCCGCTATAGGGATGCGCCCGTGCCAAATCCTCGTTAAACATGATCCCCAGCCCCGGCTCGCTCGGTGGAATGATATAGCCGTCTTCCCATTTGATGCCCGAGATGATCTCGCCGTGAAAGCCGTCGAACCGCTCGATGCTCTCCAGGATCAGGAAATTCGGGATGCAGGTCGCCAGTTGCACATTCGCCGCCCCCTCGACCGGCCCGCAATACAGATGCGGCGCCATCTGGGCGTAGTGGGCCTCGGCCATGGCGGAAATCTTCTTGGCCTCCAGGATGCCGCCGACCCGGCCCAGCGCCGGTTGCAGGATCGAGGCGGCGCCGCAGGCCAGCACCCGGGCGAACTCGTACTTGGTGGTCAGCCGCTCGCCGGTGGCAATCGGCACGCAGGTATAGCGCGCCACCTCGGCCATCTGCTCCGGCATCTCGGCCGCCACCGGCTCCTCAAACCACAACGGCTCGTATTTCTCCAACCGCCGCGCCATCCGCTTGGCGCCCGAGGTGGTGAACTGCCCATGGGTGCCGAACAACAGATCCGCCTTGGTCCCCACAGCCGCCCGCAGTTTCTTGCAAAACTCTTCCGACCGCTCCAGATCCTGCAGCCGTGGCTGGTGCGGGTCATACACTGTATACGGCCCTGCCGGATCGAATTTCAGCGCCGTGAACCCCATCGCCAGATAATCCAGCGCCCGCTCGGCCGACATATCGGCGTCGTTGTAGACACTGGGCGCGCCCGGCGGCGGATAGACATCGCCGTCTTCGGGATAGATGTAGGTGTAGGTTCGCACCCGCTCACGACACTTGCCGCCCAGCAGATCGTAGATCGGCTTGCCCGCCGACTTGCCGATGATGTCCCAGCACGCGATCTCCAGCCCCGACAGCACCCCCATCAGCGAGGCATCGGGCCGCGCCGTGTAGCCCGAGCCGTAGGTCATCCGCCACAGATGCTCGATCCGGTGCGGATCGGTGCCCTCGAAATGCCGGGCAAAGACATCGCGCACCATATCGGCCACCACATGCGGCCCGAAGGTTGCCGCGTAGACCTCGCCAATCCCGATGATGCCGTCATTGGTGGTCAGCTTGACGAAAATAAAATATCGCCCGCCTTTGCGCGGCGGCGGATTGCCGACGACAAAAACCTCGCAATCGGTCAGTTTCATTGCGGTTCTCCGAAGATGATGACATTGCGCAGGCCGACCCCGGCGCGAACATTGTCCATGGCGGTATTGATCTCGTCGAATCCATAGCGCGCAGTGATCAGCTCATCCAGCTTCAACTTGCCAGCCCGGTACAGCCCAATCAGCTGCGGGATTTCCGTCCGGATATTGCAATGCCCCATCTTCGAGCCCAATATCCGGCGCGAGTCATCCGACAGCGCGAGCGGATTAAACGTCGAGCGCGCATCAGCCGACGCCATCCCGACCAGCACCGAAGCCCCACCCGGCGCCAGCATGGCATAGCTTTGCTTCATCGCGACCACCGCCCCGACCGTGACAAACACATAATCCGCCCCGCGCCCACCAGTCAGCTCGCGCACCGCCTTCACCACATCGGTGGTCGCGCCGTCGATCACATGGGTCGCGCCAAATTCTTTCGCCGCCGCCAGCTTGTCCGCCGACAAATCGACCGCAATCACCCGCTTCGATCCGGTCAGCGCCGCCGCCTGCACCGCGTTCAGCCCGACACCCCCGGTGCCGATCACCACCACATCACGGCCCGGCGGCAACGCTGCGGTATTGGTGACCGCGCCATAACCGGTGATCACCCCGCAGGCCAGCAGCGAGGCAACATCGAAGCCGATATCCGCATCGATCTTGACCATCTGCGACTGCTCGACCACCACTTCCTCGGCAAAAGCCGCGGTCTTCAGGCCATGCTTGATCGCGCCGCCACCCGGCAGGCACAGCGGGCTCCGCGCATCCAGCGGAAACCTGGTCTCGCAGCTCCCCCGCATATTGCGCTCGCAGCACATGCAGGTGCCGCAGTTGCGCACCAGGGTGATCACCACATGGTCGCCCGGCACAAAGTCAGTCACTCCAGCGCCAACCTCCGTCACCACCCCCGCCGCCTCGTGTCCATAGACAGCGGGCAAATCGCCGCCCCAGCCGCCATCGGCAAAGATCACATCCGAATGACAGATCGCCACCGCCCGAACCCGCGCCCGAACCTCGCCGGGCCCAGGCGGCGCCAGTTCGACTTCGGTGATCTCAAACGGTTGGCCAAATTCCTGGCAAATAGCGGCGCGCATGGTTTGTCCCCTGTGGTTTTCCTCACCGGAAACATTGTTCGACCGATTCGCAGGCATTTGCCCAGCCCAATTCGGCGAATGGATCGCGAGATTGATCTCGGAGCTTGGGGTGCGTCCCCCAGCTTCCGGGGATTGACGCATTGACCGCCTCGCGAGTTATAACCGGGTCCCGCAGGCAACCAAGAAGGCCGACCCCGATGCAATTGCAGTCAATCAACGCTGGGGTATTGAACGTCGCGTTTCAGCAATACGGACCCGCCGATGGCTGGCCCTGCATCATGAACCACGGGTTTCCCTATGACGTCCACGCCTACGCCCAGGTCGCGCCGATCCTGGCGAAGGCCGGGGCGCGGGTCATTGTCCCGTATCTCCGGGGTTATGGCCCCACCAAGTTTCTGTCCCCGCAAACGCCAAGGTCCGGCGAACAGGCGGCGTTGGGCGCCGACCTTCTCGCCTTGATGGACGCCTTGGGCATTGGGCGCGCCGTCCTCGGCGGCTATGATTGGGGCGGGCGGGCCGCATGTGTTGTCGCAGCGCTATGGCCGGACCGGGTCGCGGCGCTGGTATCGGCAAATTCCTACAACATCCAGGATATCGCCCGCTCGATGGAGCCCGCACCACCGGCCGAGGAGGCCAGCTTCTGGTACCAGTACTATTTCCACTCCGAGCGCGGCCGCCGCGGTCTGACCAAGGGCCGGCGCGCCATCGCCCGCCAGCTCTGGGAGATGTGGTCGCCGACATGGAAATTTGACGACGCGACGCTCAACCAGTCAGCCGATGCCTTCGACAACCCGAATTTTGTCGAGGTCGTGATCCACTCCTACCGGCACCGCTTTGGGCTGGTCGCGGGCGACCCGGCTGTCGCCGATGTCGAGACCCGCCTGGCCGAACAGCCACCGATCACGGTCGCCGCAATCACCATCGATGGAGACGCCGACGGCGTGAATACCGGCACCGCCCATCACGCGAGCAAATTCACCGGCCCGCATCAGCACCGAATCTTCGCACGGACTGGCCACAACCTGCCCCAGGAGAGGCCAGGCGATTGGGCGCAGGCCGTGCTGGATGCCCGCGCAATGTCAGCAGATTGACCGCATATTGATCGCAGACACTGCCGACCCAAAACGCAAACGGCCCGCCCCAGATCACAGGGCGAGCCGTCAATTTCTGCGTCGATCAACCCGGGCGTCAGCCGCCCAGGGTCTTGGCGACCTCGGCGGCGAAGTCTTCTACTTCCTTCTCGATGCCCTCGCCGACGGCCAGGCGCACAAACCCGGTGACGGTGATCGGCGCACCGGCGCCCGCCTCGGCTTCCTTGACCGCCTTCTCGACGGTCAGGTCCGGGTTGATCACGAAGGACTGCTTCATCAGGCAGACCTCCTGAAAAAACTTATTCATCCGGCCAACGATCATCTTCTCGATCACGTTGTCCGGCTTGCCGCTCTCGCGCGCCTGCTCGGTCAGGATCTGCTTCTCGCGGGCGATCAGCGCCGGGTCGAGGCCGGCCTCGTTCAGGGAGGCCGGGCTGGTCGCCGCCACATGCATGGCGATCTGCTTGCCCAGCACCCCCAGCGCCGCCTTGTCGCCGGTCGAGTTCAACCCCACCAGCACACCGATCCGGCCCATGTTGGGCGCGGCGGCGTTGTGGACATAGCTCGCCACGACGTCGGCCTCGATCCGGGCGAAGCGGCGCACGCTCATGTTCTCGCCGATGGTGGCGACCTGAGCTGTCACGGTCTCGGCCACGGTCTTGCCGCCCATGTCGGCTGCCTTCAGCGCCTCGACATCGCCGGTCACGCCAAGCGCTACCTGAGTGATCGCCGCCACCATCTCCTGAAACACCGGATTGCGGGCAACGAAATCAGTCTCCGAGTTCACTTCGACAGCGACCCCGGCGCCACCGCCAACGGCAACCCCGACCAGCCCCTCGGCGGCAGTGCGTCCGGATTTCTTGTCGGCCTTGGCCAGCCCCCTGACCCGCAACAGGTCAACTGCGGCCTCCATGTCGCCATCGGTCTCGATCAGCGCCTTCTTGGCGTCCATCATGCCGGCGCCGGTCTGGTCGCGCAGCGCCTTCACCATCGTTGCAGTAATATCCATTGTCGGTTCTCCAATTGCCTGCCGGCGCCAGTTACCCGGCTGCGGGCCTTGATCGATGTCGGGTATCGCGCCGCGGCGACAGATGCGCCGCGGCAGGTCCTCCATGCGGATCAGCTCGCGGCTGCTTCGCCTTCAACCGCCTCAGCCGGAGTTTCCCCCGCATCAGCATTGGCATCAGCTTTGGCAGCAGCCTTCTTCGAGGCCTTTTTGGGTGCCTTCTCAGCATCCGCCTCCGGCGCTTCAACAGCGGCCTCTGCCACGATCTTCACCGGAGCCACAACCTCAACCTCGGCCACATCCTCAGCCTCGGTCGCAACTTCGGCCACAACCTCAGTCTCGGCTACAACCTCGGAGGCAATCGCCTCCTCAACCGGGGCATCTTCCAACTCGCCGAGATCGAAGCCTGCAGCGCCCAGCTGGGTGGTCATGCCGGCAATCACCGCCCGCGCCGCCAGATCGGTATACATTGCGATCGCCCGGCTGGCGTCGTCATTGCCCGGGATCGGGTAATCCACACCATCAGGATCCGAGTTGGTGTCCAAGACCGCCACCACCGGAATGCCCAGCTTGCGGGCCTCGGCGATCGCCAGCGCCTCCTTGTTGGTGTCGATCACGAACACCATGTCCGGCACGCCGCCCATATCGCGGATGCCGCCCAGGGATGCCTGCAACTTGGTGCGCTCACGCTCCAGGTTCAGCCGCTCCTTCTTGGTGAAGCCGGTGGCGCCGTTATCCAGCTGCTCGTCCAGCGATTTCAGCCGACTGATCGAGTTCGACACCGTCTTCCAATTGGTCAGGGTGCCGCCCAGCCAGCGGTGGTTCATGAAATACTGCGCCGAGCGCCCGGCCGCATCGGCCAAAGGCTGCGCCGCCTGGCGCTTGGTGCCGACGAACAGGATCCGCCCGCCCTTGGCGACGCAATCGCGCATCGCCTGCAGCGCTGCATCGAGCAACGGCACAGTCTGGGTCAGATCAATGATATGGATTCCGTTGCGGTCGCCATAGATATAGCGGCCCATCTTGGGATTCCAGCGATGTGTCTGGTGTCCGAAGTGAACGCCAGCTTCCAGCAGCTGACGCAATGAGAAATCTGGCAGAGCCATCTCGTTAGTACCTTTCCGGTTTCGCCTCGGCAGGGGTGAGAGGCTTGCGCCCAACCGGCGGACCCTCCAGGATGTCTCCCCGAAAAAGCCCAAACCCTGCCTGCGGATTTCAGTGAGGCGGCCTATAGCGGGGAATTTGCGGGGGCGCAAGGGGCGGCCGCGCCATGGCCGGCCAGGTATGATGCCAGATGATCGCTCAGATCGCGCGCGTCGTCGCCTGCGCCATCGATCAGCGCGGATTTCCGGCGGCGGAGGAACTGCATGCCCATCAGGTACAGGCCGGGCGCGCCGGTGACCCCGCCGTCGTGGCGCACCAGACCCTTGCCGTCGAGAACCGGCACATCAAGCCAAGTAAAGTCCGGGCGGTAGCCGGTCGCCCACAGGATCGTCTTGATCTCGCCGGAGGTGAGATCCATGCCGAGGGGTGGCGCGCTGTCGACCTCGGTTGGCGCGAGGCGGTGCGGGGCCTCAACCTGGCCGTCGCGGCCATTCTCGGTTGCCCACTCGTCAAATGTGCCCAGAAGTCGGTTCATCTTGAGGTCGCCCATGGCGCAATTGTTATGCAACGAGCCGGAGAACTGCGCCTTGCCGTCAAAGATGCCGGCGATCCGGCCGGCGAGCTTGACGCCAATGCCGGTCAGCGCATTGAGATCCAGGGTCCGGCGCTCAGGTGTGCCAGCCAGTTGAAGCGACGGCACGCGTCGGGCCCGGTTGATGTCGTCAACCTCGTCATAGCGCTCGTCATGGACACCGGCGACGTCCATCCACCACTCGACATCCTTGCCCCGATAGATCCGCGGCGCCCGCACATGCTCGCCGACGGCGAGGGTGACCGGGCGACCGGAGCGGTGGATCTCGTCGGCAAGCTGGGTTCCGGTCGCCGAGGCGCCGACCACCAGCACCCCACCATCCTCGAGTTGACCGGGATTGCGGTAATCCATCGAGGTGACGGTGTTAACGCCGACAGGCACCGCCGCGGCAATCGCCGGAACCCACGCGACATTGCAGGCGCCGGTTGCGAGCACGACGGTCAAGCAGCGCCAACTGCCCTGGTCGGTGGTCACGACGTATCCGGTATCTGCCGCGCGGACCGACGTCACGGTGGTATTGGTCTCGACCGGCGCCGATATCACGCTGGCGTAGCGATTGATGAAGTCTATCACCTCGGGCATGGTCCGGTAGCCGTCAGGATCGTCGCCGTCGTAGCCAAATCCCGGCAGGCGGCTTTGCCAATTGGGGGTCAGCAGGCGGAGCGAGTCCCACCGCTCGGTTCGCCACGAATTGGCGACCTCACCGCGCTCGATCACCACATGGTCGATCGAACGGTCGGTGAGGCACCGGCTCATGGCCAGCCCAGCGTGACCGGCACCGATCACAACGGTCGTTACAGTGCGAACGCTACTCACTCCCCGCTAGTGCGATCCGGCCGGTCAATTCACGCTGACGGTGACGTTGGTCGGATTGGTCACGATATCGAAGACCGCCGAGCGCTTCTGTGATTGCGCGACCACCGCCTTGATATCATCCTCGCTGGCGTCAGCATCGATCTTGAAGGCAACCTTGATGCCGTCAAAGCCGTTGCGGACGTCCTTGTCGATGCCAAGAATGCCCTGAATGTCCATGCCGCCTTCGAGGGTTGCAGTGACCGAGCGCAGCTGGATGCCGCGGTGCTGGGCAACCGCCGCGACGCCGGCTGTCAGGCAACTGGCGAGGCCCACCAGAACCATCTCGACCGGTGTGGCGCCGTTATCAGCCGAGGCGAAAACCTCGGGGTGATCGGCGTCGAAACTGAACGTGGTCTTGCGCTTCTGCTCCTCGCCAAGGCCGTAAAAGCCTTCGACGGTCGAGTGGCTGTGGGTGCCGTTCTTCCAATTGCAGGTAGCCCGCCACTTGAATTTGGCCGCCTCGGGCGCATCGGTCAGTGCCGCACGGGCCCCGAGTAGTGCGGCTACATTGACGCCATTGTCGACTTGAGTTTCGGAATTCGCCATTTGTTTTCTCCCTGTATCGCGCTCGGAAACGAGATTTTCCGTTCCCAGTATCTGCGATGTTTTCGCCGGAGATGCCGACGGCACAGTCTCGGGCCAAAAAATCGATCTGCAATCCGGCAATTCAACTGGTGGCCGATTCGACCTCGCACTCACCTTGGCAGCGTAGAACCCGGCGGTCTGGAGTCAAGCGACATCAAAGGAACGCCCGGTGAGTCGTTTAATTGACGATGTCGCCCCGGATTCCCTCAAGGGTTAAAGCCTTCGTTCAACCATTTGCTGATCATGATCATCAATCTCCGCAGGCAATCGCCGACGTTTGGCCGCCCGCGTCGCTTTGCTGTCAGGTTGCAGGTCATTGCCGGAGTTCTGGTTTCAAAAAATCACAAAATTCATTTAAAACCACTACCTTAGAAATTTTTCCTAATGTACTTGTCAGTCACCGCGCGCCGCCGCTCCCCGGTTCGACTCGCAACCCCCAAAATAGTGCAATAATTACAATTCTCTTCATAGTTGAATTACAATGGTTTCTGAAGAAAACCTTTCATACACCTACTATCTATAGTATATTTCATAGGTATTGGCTCGTTCCAGAGACAGTCGAAGAGGTGGGATTTGAAGGTGGGGTGGCCCCGGGGAGCAGCGAGCAATTTCGATGCTCCCCGGCGGCAATTTTTAGCCAGGCATCCTGAGCAGATGGTCAACAAAAGAAACGAAACACGACGCTAAGACGAACACTACGGTAGGCGGTTAAGGGAGAGATGACATGCAGCTCAGAAGTCTGTGGCAAGTCCACGGCCCGAACGGACGTTTCGACGATGATGGGAATTTCGTTCCGACTGAGAAATTTGGGGTCGCCGCCAGCATCTTCATGAACGTCGTGGTCCTGCCAATCGTGGTGGTCTACTTCGTCTTTCTGCTGTCACTCGAACTCATCCCCAGGGATATAAAGATCCTGTTCCAAAAATCGCCCCGGCGCCGGGCTCACCACTAGCACACCAAGCGGCGGCAACCGGCACTCGGCGGGCGCATGCTCCGCGGCGCAATTGCGCTTGGAGCCGCCCTGTGGCAGAGTTTTCCGGCATGCGAGGACGGGGACCCAATCATCACATGAGCCTGCGAGCAACCGGTCCGGCGGATAGGAACGGCGGCGCGGACATCGCCGCCCGCATCGAGGCCACGTTCGGCCCGATCGGCCCGCAAATCAAACGCTTTGCCATCTTGGCCGGGCAGATCATGGTCTTTTGCTTCGTCCTCAACACGATCTTGATGATCGTCAAGATCAATGAGGCGAGCTTTGATGGCCAGGCCATCCAAATTGAATTCACCGCCTTCTGGGCGGCGGCAAAGCTGGCACTCGCGGGCGACCCCGCAGCCGCCTTCAACCCGGATACATTGCGCGCCGCGCAAACTCTCCCATCCGACCAGCCGCCGGGCGATCTTTTCTGGCTCTACCCGCCGGCCTGGCACATCGTCATCATGCCGCTCGGGTTACTACCCTTCTCCGCCGCCTATATTGTCTACAGTGCCGTCAGTTTCGCAGTCTTCACCACGGCACTGCGACCGCTGGCGGCGCCCCTGCCCGGTGGGGTAGCACTAGTACTGGCCGCGCCGGCAGTGCTGATCATCATGATCCTCGGCAACAACAGCCTGCTCTGGACCGCCGGCTTGGTGGCCGCGCTGACCGCGATGACCCAAGAGCGCGCGGTGCTGGCGGGCATCCTGATTGCGCTCCTGACGTTGAAGCCGCAGCTTGGCCTCCTGATCCCGTTCGCGCTCGTCTTCGGCGGCCAATGGCGCACAGTATTATGGGCCTGTGTCGGCACGGCGGTGATTACCGTGCTGTCGACCGCCGCGATGGGGGTCGATTACTGGGGCCACTTCTTCGACATGCTGCAATTGATGTCGGAGCTGATAAAAACCGAGGTTGTCCGCTTCGAGCGGATGATGACCTGGTACGCCCTCATCCGGCTCGGCGGCGGCGGGCATGAACTGGCCTTCCCCATTCAACTCGCGGTCTCTGCGTTGGCGGCAGCCTCGGTCGCCTGGGTCTGGAGCCGGCGCGACGCTGGCGCCGATATCAAGGCGGCGACCCTGTGTATCGCCATCCCGCTGGCGACACCCTACGCCTATCATTACGAGATGACCCTGACCTTGGCCGCCGCCATGTTTCTGGCCCGCGACGGCTTTGGTGCGAGCCGGGGCGCCCGACTATGGCTGCTGGCCCTGTGGCTCGGCCCAGTGCCGGGGCTGGCGCTGCTCGGCCATATGCCGGCAGCGATCTATGCAGCCCCGCTCCTGACCGCGACGCTGGGGTTGTGCCTGGCCCGTGCCACAAAACCGGGTTGGGCGGCGACCACGCATACATCCACCGTTTGACCCGCCGCCCGCCGACACCGTAACCTCGCCATGCCGATCCGGCAGTCCGACTTACCGGGCTAGCCTGCAAGCCGTAGGAATCCGATGCCGCGATCATCCGAACTTCCCACATCCGCGACAAGTTCGGCGACGGACGGCGGCAGATCTGGACTGGCCGCCCGGCGGGCCAGCCTGGTCATATTCTCGATCATGGCTTTTCTCGCCGCTTTCTATATCTTCCTGAAGGCCTACGAACTCCGCGCTGGCGATCCAACCGCAACAACGCTGAAGGTCGACTTCATCGTTTTTTGGGCGGCGGCAAAGCTGGCGCTGGCCGGCGACGCACTGGCAGCTTTCGACCCGGCGGTCCTTACCGCGGCGGCGGGCCTATCCCCGGAGACGGCGAATAACCTTCTCTGGCTCTATCCGCCGGGCTTCATGGCTCTGATCGCGCCCCTTGGGTTGTTGCCATACTGGGCCGCCTGGTCAGGGTTCTTCGTCGGCTCGGCGGCTTGCCTCGCGCTGGCCTTCCGCGGGCCGGCACGGGAACTACCGGGCGGCTGGCGGCTTGTCGTCGTCGCCCCGGTTGTGCTGATCGGCTGCCTCGCGATCGGCCAGAACAGCGTACTTTGGACCGCCGCCCTGGTCGCGGCGTTGTGGGCCATGCGGCACGACAAGGCGGTGTTGGCCGGGTTTTGGATCGCCCTGCTCACCCTCAAACCTCAGCTTGGCCTGTTGATACCTGTGGCGCTGATCGCCGGGCGGGAATGGCGGGTTCTGGCTTGGGCGACCGGCTGGGCAGTGGCCCTAATTCTGATCTCCACCGCCGCCTTCGGCATCCAGTATTGGGGGCATTTCCTGGCTGGCTTGAGCACCGCCACAAGTCATGTCGAACAGGGCCGAATGCCGATCCATCACCTGGTGTCCTTCTACGGTTTCGTTCGCGCCATTGGCGCAAGTCACTCCGGGGCGCTCGGAGCGCAATTGGTGGTGTCGGCGGTCACAGCCGTCGCCATCGCCTGGATATGGAGTCGCAAACACACCGGCGCCGATCTGAAATACGCAGCACTCTGCGCCGCCATCCCGCTGGCCACACCCTACGCCTTCTACTACGAGATGACCCTGACCCTGGCGGCAGCGGTGTTTCTGGTCCGCGACGGTTTTGGCCGTGGCTACCTCGGCAAACTTTGGTTACTAATCATCTGGTTCGGGCCGGTCCCGGCGCTCTACTTGCCTTCGGTGACAACGATTGCCGCGGTCACGCCGCCAATATTGGTGATAACGGTCGCAATCTGCGTGTTGCGGGTACATGCCTGCGAACGCAGTGATCCGAATTGAACTGAAACACGGATCGCCAATGCAAAAACCCATCTTGCTCGCCGGACCCACCGCCAGCGGCAAATCGGCCCTGGCGTTGGGTCTTGCGCAGCATTTCGGCGGCGCGGTCATCAATGCCGACAGCCAGCAGGTTTTTCGCGACTGGCGTATCCTCTCGGCCCGCCCGTCCCCCGATGACGAAGCTCGGGCACCGCATTTCCTCTATGGACACCTGCCCTTGGACGCCAACTATTCCGTCGGTGCCTGGCTCCGTGAACTGGCCGATGTGCTGGACGAGTGCGGCACCCTTGACCTGACGCCGATCATCACTGGTGGCACCGGCCTCTACTTCAAGGCACTGACCCAGGGGCTGGCGGCGATCCCGCCGATCCCGCCCCAGATCCGCGCCCAGGGCGAGGCCGAGCTCAAGCGCCTAGGTCTGCTCGCTTTTGCCGCCGAGCTGATCAAGCGAGATCCGGCATCCACCGCAACCGTTGACCTCGCCAACCCAGCCCGCCTCCTGCGCGCCTGGGAGGTGCTGGAGACCACCGGCACCGGCCTCGCCGAATGGCACCGCGCCACCGCCCCGCCGCTTCTGCCGCTTGACCAGGTCACCGCTTTCGCCCTGACCCCACCGCGCGACTGGCTCCAGACCCGCTGCGACACCCGGTTCGATGCCATGCTGGATGCCGGCGTTCTCGACGAGGTTTCCCAAGTCATGGCCCTCGGCCTCGACCCATCCTTGCCGGGCATGAAAGCCGTCGGCGCCCCGGAGTTGATAGCCCACCTGGCTGGCGAGCTATCCTTGGGGGACGCCACCACCCGTGCCAAAACCGCCACCAGGCGTTACGCCAAACGGCAATTAACCTGGGCGCGCAACCAAATGTTTCACTGGCAGGTGCTCCAAAGTCACAATCCTGCGGAAAATCTGCTCTCCGCGACAGAAAAAACTGCTAAAGCGGGTTGACCCCGCTTCGATCTGTGATATTGCTGCGCCGCAATCTAACGAAGGACGACCAATGCGGCAGATTCTCGTAGTACCGATGCGCGCGATCCGAATGGGCTGAGCCCCATCACGGAGACCGCGCGCATGAGCCCCGGTCGGGGCTTTTTTTGTTTCTACCTGCTGATAAATATGGCCAATACGGAGAATGAAGATGTCTGGCGAAATGACCGGTGCTGAAATAGTCGTGAAAGCCCTGAAGGATCAGGGCGTCGATGTGGTCTTCGGCTACCCTGGCGGCGCCGTACTTCCGATCTATGACGAGATCTTCAAGCAAAACGACATCCGCCACATCCTGGTCCGCCACGAACAGGGCGCCACACACGCCGCCGAAGGCTATGCCCGCTCGACAGGCCGGCCCGGCGTCGTGCTGGTCACCTCCGGCCCCGGCGCCACCAACGCCGTCACCGGCATGACGGATGCGTTGATGGACAGCATCCCGATGGTCGTGCTGACCGGGCAGGTTCCGACCTTCATGATCGGCAACGACGCCTTTCAGGAGGCCGACACGGTGGGCATCACCCGGCCCTGCACCAAGCATAACTGGCTGGTGCGCGACACGAACCAGTTGGCCGACACCATCCACCGGGCATTCCATGTCGCCATCACCGGCCGCCCCGGCCCGGTGCTGGTCGATATCCCGAAAGACGTTCAGTTCGCCTCCGGCACCTATGTTCCCCCGGACCAGGCCCGCACCCACACCTATGCGCCGCGCACCAAGGGCGACCCGGACGCGATCCTGGCCGCTGTCGAGATGCTGGAGCAAGCGACGCGTCCGGTGATCTATTCGGGCGGCGGCGTCATCAACGCCGGCCCCGGCGCCAGCACCCTGCTGCGTGAGTTGGCGGCCGCCACCGGATTTCCGGTCACCTCGACCCTGATGGGGCTGGGCGCCTATCCGTCCACCGGCAAGAACTGGATCGGCATGCTCGGCATGCACGGCACCTACGAGGCCAATATGGTCATGCATGGCTGCGACTTCATGCTGTGCGCCGCCGCCCGCTTCGACGACCGCATCACCGGGCGGATGGACGCCTTCTCGCCCGGCTCGCGAAAAGTCCACATCGACATCGACCCGTCGTCGATCAACAAGAACATCCGGGTCGATGTGCCGATCGTCGGCGATGTCGGCAGCGTGCTGGCGGACGTGCTGGCGCTGTGGAAGGCGCGCGGCGGCAAAACCCGCTCGAAAGACGTCTCCCAGTGGTGGAAGCAGATCGACCAGTGGCGCGCCATCGATTGCCTGCGCTACGCGCCTTCAAAAACCGCGATCAAGCCGCAATACGCGCTCGAGCGGCTGGAGGCGCTGACCAAGCACATGGACCGCTATATCTGCACCGAGGTTGGCCAGCACCAGATGTGGGCGGCCCAGTACCTCGGCTTCAACGAGCCGAACCGCTGGATGACCTCCGGCGGGCTCGGCACCATGGGCTATGGCCTGCCCGCCTCGGTCGGCATCCAGGTCGCCCATCCCGACAGCCTGGTGATCAACGTCGCCGGCGAGGCGTCGTGGCTGATGAACATGCAGGAAATGGGCACGGTGGTGCAGTACCGCCTGCCGGTCAAGCAGTTCATCCTCAACAACGAGCGTCTGGGCATGGTCCGCCAGTGGCAGGAACTTCTGCACGGCGAGCGCTATTCCCACAGCTGGTCCGAGGCGCTACCGGATTTCGTGAAACTGGCCGAGGCATTCGGCTGCAAGGGCATCAAATGCACTGACCCGGCCGACCTCGACGAGGCCATCGCCGAGATGCTGGCCTATGATGGCCCGGTAATCTTTGACTGCCGGGTTGAGAAGCACGAGAACTGCTTCCCGATGATCCCCTCCGGAAAGGCCCATAACGAGATGCTGCTGGGTGATGCCTCGACCAAAGATGCCATCGGCGCCACTGGCGCGGTGATGGTGTGAACCCGACCTGAAGGAGATATTCGGATGAATTCGCTTGTCCTCAAGCCCGGCTCGACCAGCCACTCGGCCTACAACCTCCGCGACATCCACTCGGACGTCGAGGAACGCCACACCCTCGGCGTACTGGTCGATAATGAGCCGGGCACCCTCGCCCGGGTCATCGGCCTGTTCTCCGGGCGCGGCTACAATATCGACAGCCTGACGGTCGCCGAGACCGACCACGCCGGCCACCTGTCGCGGATCACGATCGTCACCACCGGCACGCCTGCGGTGATCGAGCAGATCAAGGCCCAGCTTGGCCGCATGGTCCCGGTCCACGACGTCCACGACCTGACCGTCGAGGGCGCGCACCTCGAGCGTGAACTGGCGCTGATCCGGGTCGTCTCGTCCGGCGAGCGCCGGGTCGAGGCCCTGCGGATGGCCGAGCTGATGGGCGCCCGCGTCGTCGATGTCACCCTCGACAGTTTCGTTTTTGAGCTGGCTCAAACGAGCAGCGAGATCGACGGCTTCATCAACCTGATGCGCCCGCTCGGCCTGACCGAGGTCACCCGCACCGGGGTTTGTGCGATGATGCGCGGCGCTCTCGCGGCCAAGTAGCGCGGCCAAATGAAGGATCGTCCATTGGCAATGCACCGTCGGATACGGCATTTGTTTGGCCTGCTGGCTTTAGGCGCCATGCTCGCGGCTTGCCAGACCATCGGCGATGCTCCGGTAGTGGCTGAGCCCGCCCCGCAGTTGGTGGCCGAACCAACCGCCCCCACCGATATCCCTACATCCGCAGACGCCGCCACCGCAGTTCTCCCGCTGCCCGGCTCGGCATCGCAAGTGGAACCGGCCTTGCGGGTGCCGCACATCTATATGGCGCTTCAGCCCGATGGCGAGGGCAAACCGGTCTCGGTCGTCTTCGCCATCGATGCCTCACGCGACAACACCCCGCGCGACGACACTGCCGTCCGCCTGACCCCGGAGAACGGCCTCTGCAATCCACAGGAAATGCGCGGCTTCAATTTCCCGGACAGATACATCGCCCGCCCGATGACCAGCGAGTTCGAGCAGTCCGAGGGCCTGACCGTCAGCGAACTGCCCGGCTACATGGCCCTCAGCGTCTCCAACGAAATGGTCGCCATTGGCCTCGCCAGCACCCTCGAGGATACCCGCGCCCTGAACATCTGCACCCGCAAGCTGTGGGAACGCCTGATCGCCGGCGACAGCTAGATCCGCCTCCCGGCTGGACAATAACCGGACCATCGTCTAACCACGCCTCCAGCAAATTCAGATCACCAAACCAACCGAAATACCCGGGGGGAAACAGCCGCCTCCCACACCCAGGAACGCCAGCAAGAGGGACCAGAAATCATGCGCGTCTATTATGATCGTGACTGCGATATCAACCTGATCAAGGACAAAAACGTCGCCATCGTCGGCTATGGCAGCCAGGGCCACGCGCATGCGCTGAACCTGCGCGACAGCGGCGCCAAGAACCTGTGCGTCGCCCTTCGCCCCGGCTCGGCCAGCGCCAAAAAGGCCTCCGACCAGGGCCTCGCCGTCAAGGACATCGCCGAGGCCGCCAAATGGGCCGACCTGATCATGATGTGCATGCCGGACGAGCTGCAGGCCGAGACCTACTACGCCCATATCCACGACAACCTGAAGGACGGCGCCGCCATCGCCTTCGCCCACGGCCTCAACATCCACTTCCGCCTAATCGAGACCAAACCCACCGTCGACGTCATCATGATGGCCCCCAAGGGCCCCGGCCACACCGTGCGCGGCGAGTTCGTGGGTGGCGGCGGCGTCCCCTGCCTGGTGGCGGTCGATAACGACGCGTCCGGCCGGGCGCTGGAACTGGGCCTCAGCTACTGCTCCGGCATCGGCGGCGGTCGCTCCGGCATCATCGAGACCACCTTCCGCGAGGAATGCGAGACTGACCTCTTCGGCGAGCAGGCGGTGCTGTGCGGCGGCCTCGTCGAGCTGATCCGCATGGGCTTCGAGACCCTGGTCGAGGCCGGCTACGCCCCCGAGATGGCCTATTTCGAATGCTGCCACGAGGTCAAACTGATCGTCGACCTGATCTACCAGGGCGGCATCGCCAACATGAACTACTCGGTGTCGAACACCGCCGAATACGGCGAATACGTCTCCGGCCCGCGGGTCCTGCCCTATGCCGAGACCAAGGCCCGGATGAAATCGATCCTCGACGACATCCAGGCCGGCCGTTTTGTGCGCGACTGGATGTCCGAGTGCAAGGCCGGTCAGCCCAGCTTCAAGGCCATCCGGCGCAACAACGACGCCCACCAGATCGAAGTGATCGGCGAAAAACTGCGCGGCATGATGCCGTGGATCAAGGCCGGCGCGCTGGTCGACAAGGCGAAGAACTGACGCAAACGGGGGCGGGTCACCCACGCCCGACCCCACCCCGCCCCAAAAACGGACCACATCCATGCTCTATGAAAAACGCACCTACCAGGTCATCACCGGCAAAATGCCCGAGGCGATCAAGCTGTATCAGGACGTCGCCTGGCCGGTCCTGCAGGCCGAGGGTTTTGCCCCCAATCTGGTCGGCTATTTCATCTCC
>DATLAW010000118.1:0-3664 GCA_035527255.1 Thermohalobaculum sp.
GGACCCATGCCCGGCCGCCCGAAGGATTTCGCCTGGTTCGGGCCGAGGCAGCCGAGGTCGACAAATTCGCGAATTCGTCCGGCGGTAACCTCCTCGCAGCGGCAAACGATGGTCTCGTCCGGCGGGTCGAGGAACTCCGGCGCGGGTGTGTAGAGCGCGTCGAGGAACGGGCGGGCTCGAATGTGCGCGCGCAGAACCCGGCGCTCGGCAGCAGTGCGCCGTTCCCGATCCTCCGGTCCGATCAGCTCAAGTGCCGCAAGACAGCCAATGGCCGCCAAGCGCCCGCTGAGGACGGCGGCCTCGGCCCCAGCGATGCCGCCGCCATCGCCGGCGACATGAATGCCATCGAGCCCGGTGCCGCCCCAGCCGTCAAGCTGAGGACGCCAGCACTGCTGCAACGCATCCCAGTCATGCGCGAGATTCAGCGATCGGGTGATCTGGAGGTTCGGCATCACCCCGGTGTGGATCAGCAGCGCCGCACAAGGCAGCCGCCGGGTCCGGCCGCGCACGCTGAAGGTCAGCGCCTCGACCTGGCTGGTCCCCTCTGCCCGCAGGCCCGTCGCGCCGCGGTAATGCGCGATCCCGGCGCGGCGGATCCGCGCGAGCAGCGTCAGTCCCTTGCGCAAATACCGATTGCCGATCAGCGCGCCCGGAAAGTGGCGCAGGGCATTTCGCCAGTTGCCGCCGGGCGTGGTCTCGACGATCGCCGAAATCGCCTGTCCCGCCGCAAGATATTGCGCTGCCAGGAGGTAGAGCAACGGCCCGCTCCCGGCGAGAACGAGTGGCGAAGGCGGCAGCAGGCCCGAAGTCTTCAGCAGGATCTGCCCGGCCCCAACCGTCATCACACCGGGCAGGGTCCAGCCGGGAAAAGGCATCGGACGCTCGGTCGCACCGGCGCAGACGATGATCCGCCGCGCCGCGAGGGATCGCGCGGCACCGCCGACCGAATAGGAAATCCGGCGCTCCCGCGTCACCTCCCAAACCGTTGCGCCGCTGATGAAGGTCACTCCCGGCCGATCCAGCACACCAAGCAACCTGCGGCCAGCGGCGTAGTCGGCGCCGAGCACGCGCAGCCGTTCGGCGCTGGCGCTGGCGCTGGCGATGCCCCGATAGATCTGGCCGCCGGCGGTTTGCTGCTCGTCGAGCAGCGTCACTTCGCAGCCCGCCTCGGCCAGAAGATCGGCTGCTGCCAGCCCGGCCGGTCCGGCGCCGATGATCGCTATCTGCGTCTCAGTCCTCACTCGGCTCTCCGTTCGGCAGCGGGTTGACCGGTAGCGGACGTGCGCCCTTCATCCGGCGAACCTTCATTCCCTCGGCGACAGCGGTCATGCAGGCCTGGAGGTTCGGCTCGCCGTCGATCTCCACCAGACAATCGAAGCACGCGCCCATCATGCAGAAGGGGCCGCGCGGCACGCCCGAAACCGGTGTGTTGCGGCCACTGAAATGACCGGCCGCCAGCATTGCCGCCGCGACGGTGTCGCCGCTCCGGGCCAGGAGAACCGCGCCCTCGTAATCCAGCGCGACCGTGGCCGCGCCCGCCTCATCCAGCCGCCTGAAGCCTGAATCTGCCGGCACTGAAAACCTCCATGTAGTCGGGTATGCAATCGAGCGCGTTCTCGCCAGTGATCCAGCCAGGCAGCACCTTGGCATGCACCGCAGCCAGCGTGACGCCGCTGTGACAGTTAACGACCGAGGCGCCCGGGCAGTGCGCCGAACGGTCGTAGATCGGGTGCCCATCCGGGCTCATCACTCTCAGCGCGCCCCAGGATCGGACCACGCGGACATTCTCCAGGATTGGAAACAGCCGCGTCGCGCGCCGCGCGATCCGGGCGACGACTTCGCTGCGGGTGCCGTCGTCGAACCCGGCGTCCTCTTTCGAGTCGCCGATCTGCACCGCGCCCTCGCCAACCTGCCGGACATGCCCTGTCGGCAGTCGGAGAAAGGGTCGGACTTTCTCGGTGATCAGGACTTGTCCCCGATTGGGCCGCACCGGTGCATCCAGCCCAACCATCGGCGCAAGCCGCGCGTTCCCAAGCCCGGCACAGAGCACGACGTTCTGCGCCTGCCAGGTGCTGTCGCGGCGGCGAATGCGAAAACCTTCGGCGAGCGGCTCGATTTCATCCACCGGAGCGCCGTTTTCCAACCGTCCACCGCCCTGTGTGAAGGCAGTGTGGAGGGCGCGCAGCAGGTAGAGCGGGTTCACGTGCCCGTCCATCGCGCTAATGGTTCCGCCAACGACATCCGGTCCGATCTCCGGAATCATTGCCTTCGTGGCATTGTGGCCAAGATACTCGAACGGATAGTCGCCGCCGAGCGCCGCGCGCAGGTATCCGAGCTGACCAACAGTTTCCTCGGCCTCGGCCTCGGAGAGAAAAAGGTGCATGCCACCCGGCTGCGAAAGCTCCAGATCAAGCCCCGCAGTCTCGGCCAGTTCGTCGCGGAATGCGGGCCAGAGATGGGCCGAGAGCCGCGACCACCGGGCGTAATCCGGCATTGCCACGCCCTTGCCCTGAACCCAAATCAGGCCGAAATTTCCACGTGAGGCACGAAATGCGCGGTCGCCCTCATCGAACAAGCTCACCGCGCGGCCGCACCGCATCAGGCCCCAGGCGATCGCCATTCCGACTAACCCGCCGCCGATGATCGCGTACTCAGCCTCGCGCATTGCAGTCATGCCTTTCCCGCGAAGGCGCGAACCGGATTGGTTCGCCAATGTAAGATCAACCGAAGAACGGTTGGCACGGCAATAGGCTGGACAACTACCCACGCAATATAGGTTATCCCTACACGTCCTAGGTTTCATAGTTATTTTCGACGCGTAAGAGATGCTAACGATCACTTCCTCCAGGATGGTAATTTTGGCAGGAAGCCAGCACTCATTGAAACAAAAACCGGGTCAGGCACTATTGCCTCCATCGGATAGTTTAATTGGATTGTTAGTGTATGCCCGACCCGGGGTCCATGCGAGCCGTCATTCCGGGAATCCACGCCTACCGCCGATGGCGCCTTGTGGTTGTGCGGTAGGATGGTGCCTTCAGCATGGAGGATTTTGGGCGATGTTTCGGGTGGAACCCGACCGAGCAAGAGCTGCGCTGACTGATGGCCCGCGAATGGGCGCGGAGCGGGCGAATACCAGTTTCCGTTCTGCGGGGTAGACGAGACGCCAGGACTCGTTCTTGCCATTGTCCCGAGCAACAAATGCGGCAAATCCCTCACCATCCGATCCCGCTTGACCAACGCCGGATGCTGCATGAAGGGGAGAGCCCCGTTGTCTCAATTTTCATCGAAGGTCGCCACTAGCACTATGTCGTCTTTGCCGCCAAAGTACGCGCTCGACGCGATGGCATTTTTCAAGACCGCCGCAAACCGGGACCATCAGAGCCAATGTCTGTTTTTGGGTGTTGTCGAGACCAATACTAGGTGGCCGCAGAGACCGCCCGAGGCGTGACACCCAATTCGGTCCTTGGTCCGAGTTGGGTCAGGAATACACGTTGCGCGCACTCACCGAGCGTCCGGTTTGCCGCGGTGGGTTCAACTGATCGCCGCAACACATACCTTTTGGAGAGGATGTGGAGCGATTGCCATGAAGAAGAAGTATCATCGAGTTGGATTTTCAGCAGCCCAGAGCGCGGAGCTTTGGGATCGCTGGCGCAAGGGTGAAAGT
>DATLAW010000119.1:0-3775 GCA_035527255.1 Thermohalobaculum sp.
GGTGAACCGTAACGGGCCCTCGGATGGATGCTCCTGGGTTTGGAAAAACCCGCTGGAGACCAGATGCGGGTCGCCGAACAGATCGTCGAGCTGGTTGATCGGGCCACAGGGAATATCGGCGGCGCGCAGCAGTTCAAGCCATTCGGCAGTGGTTTTCGCGGGCATCGCATCGTCGATCACCTGGCACAGTTGGTGGATGCGCTCGCTACGCGCTGCCGGGTCGCCAAACCATGGCTCGGCGGCGACGTCCGGACGGCCAACAATCTCCATGAACCGCTTCCAATGCTTGTCGGCATAGGGCAGGACGCCAATAAAACCGTCCTTGGTCGGGTAGGGGCGCCGATAGGGGTTCAGCAGGCGTTTGTAGCCCGGCGGACTGAGCGCTGGATCAAAAATCTGCCCGCTGAGATGCTCGACCATCAGGAAATGTGTGGCGCATTCCATCATTGGAACCTCGAATCCCAGCGCCTTGCCGGTGCGTTCGCGGTGCAGGAGTGCGGCCAGAACGCCCTCGACGATGAACATGCCGGAGATCTTGTCGACGACGATTTGCGGCACGTAACGCGGCGCGCCGTCGGCATCAGCGTTCACCGCGGCAAACCCAGAAAGTCCTTGTAGAACATCATCATAGGCGCCGTCATCAGCATAGACACCGTCCTTGCCAAAGCCGATGGCAGCACAGTGGATCAGCTTTGGATGCTTCTTGCACAGGGTTTCTGGGTCGATCCCCAAGCGCCGCGCCGCCGGGCGGCGCATGTTGTGGACCAGCACGTCGGCGGTGGCTATCACCCGGTCGAGTGCCGCCTGCGCTTGCGGTCGCTTGAGATCGAGCACCAGGCTGCGCTTGTCGCCGTTGACGTTCAAGAACATGCCGCCCATGCCGGGATTGCGGGCTGGCGCGATGTGGCGGACAGCCTCGCCCTCGGGCGGCTCGACCTTGATGACATCGGCGCCGAGAGCGCCTAATTGGAAGGTGGCGAAAGGGCCCATTACCACGCTGGTCAGGTCAACGATGCGGATGCCGGACAGTAACGGTGTCATCAGGCACTCCATGCCACGATCCGGCGTCAATTCGCCTAGCCTCCGCCAGCTATAATCATGCCAAACCGGGCTGAGAACCGAATTGTCGAGTGGAACGGAAAGGATCACAGGACTGATCGGTTGGATGTTTTTTGCAACCGGTTAAGATGGCTGGAATCGTGGCCGATGGAGTGCTGTCGATGACCGAATGGCGCGACCGAAAACAGTTCACCGAGGTGCTGGGCAAGCGGATGGCGCATGTCGAGATCGGGCAGGGCGATCCGATCCTTTTCCTGCACGGCAATCCGACATCCTCGTATCTGTGGCGCGATGTCATGGCGGCGATGGCAGGCGCCGGACGCTTGCTGGCGCCGGATCTGATCGGCATGGGTGATAGTGACAAACTGGATGATCCGGGGCCGAATTCGTATCGGTTTATCGAGCACCGGGCCTATCTGGATGCCTGGATTGAGGAGGTCATACCTGACGGCAAGGTCACCCTTGTGATCCATGACTGGGGGTCGGCATTGGGCTTTCATTGGGCGCATCGCAACCCGCAACGGGTTCGCGGCATTGCCTATATGGAGGCGATCGTTCGATCGATGGAGTGGGACGAGTGGCCCGAGCCAATCCGCGCATTGTTCCAGGCGATGCGCACGGAGGCTGGCGAGGCGATGATCCTGGAGAAGAACATTTTCGTTGAGCGCATTCTGACGGGTTCGATTCTGCGAAAGCTGGAAGACGCCGAGATGGCAGAGTATCGGCGGCCGTTTGAGAGACCCGGCGAGGACCGCAGGCCGACTTTGACCTGGCCTCGGCAAATTCCGTTGGGTGGCGAGCCTGTGGACGTGGTGGAGATTGTGGCGGCGTATTCCCAGTGGCTCAAGGTGACGGAGGTGCGAAAATTGTTCGTCAATGCCGACCCAGGTGCGATCCTTATCGGCCCGATCCGCGAGACTGCGCGCGGGTTTCCCAATCAGACTGAGGCATGTGTGCGGGGTAGCCACTTCATCCAGGAGGATTCGGGGGCGAAGATTGGTAAAATTATCAGAGAATGGATTAAGTTATAAGCTTAGTATATTGTGAATGAATGAAAATTGCGCGTTGTAGATTAAGTGCTATGCGCTTGGGCTAAAGTTTCAGTAGATACTTTTTTTAACATAATATATATTATGCGAGATTCTGATGGAGGAAACCGACATGAACGATCACATCACCCTACGGGTAGAAAACATCGATGAGACGAAGATGTTCTATGTCTCGGTCCTCTCCCCGCTCGGTTACAGATGCGGCGTCGACGAAACAGACAGTTCAGAGCGCGTTCTGGGTTTCGTGCGGGACGGAAAGTTTGATACCTGGTTCACGACAGGCAAGCCAATAAGCGGACCATGTCACATTGCATGGCGCGCAAACTCACGCGACGATGTTGATGCGTTCTACCGGGCAGCAATCGCGGCTGGCGCTCAGGACAACGGCGAGCCCGGAATTCGTGAGCATTTTCATCCGGGCTACTACAGCGCTTTCGTGATCGATCCCAACGGGCAAAATATCGAAGTTGTCTGCCATTTGCTGCTCGAGAGTGAACTTTAGGACAAAAGAGAGCCGCCTGCCCTTGCGGGTGGCGGCTCAGTTGCGTTCCAGAGGGACCGGGACAACATGGATCCGGCGAGTGAGGGTTCCAGATCAGTTCAGATTTGCCGAAGATCGGCAAGGCAGATCGTCGGGGGGTGACCGAGGATCGGGAAGGTCCGTTTTGGAACGAAGGCGACAGAGGAAAACTCAGAAGAAACCTTAGAAGAACGCGGGCAAGGTGAACCCGGCGAAGATCAGCGCACAGACACCGGCGAAACCGAGCGCGTCGGTCAGCGCCTCGCGTGGTGCTGCGGCGGCAAATTCGCGGGCTTTGATGTATATGGCCATTCTGAACCTCCGTTCGGTTAAACTCGTCCTGTTGCTGTAATGTTCTACATGTGTTCCGTTAAAAATCAAGAACAATTTGAGAATAAATGGACGAATTTACCTCAGCCGCTTTTCATCATCAGCACGGATGCGTCGCGTTCCATCAGATACAATAGCGTTTTCAATGCCTTGCCTCGGTCGGAGGTCAACTCCGGGTCGCGGCTCATAATCAAGCGGGCGTCGTCGCGGGCCAAGGTCATCAGCCCGGCGTCGCTATCGAGCGTGGCAATTCGGAACCGGGGCAATCCGGATTGGGCGGTTCCCAGCAGGTCGCCTGCCCCGCGCAGGCGTAAATTCTCCTCGGCGATCCTGAAGCCGTCTTCGGTCTCGCGCATGATGGTCAGGCGGGCGCGAGCGCTTTCGCCAAGCGGGGGCGCATACAGGAGCAGGCAGTACGATTGCCCTGCCCCGCGTCCAACCCGGCCACGGAGCTGATGCAGTTGCGCCAGGCCGAAGCTCTCGGCTTGTTCGATCACCATGATCGTCGCCTCTGGGACATCGACGCCGACCTCGATCACCGTGGTCGCGACCAGCACCCGGCGCGCGCCGGACTGGAAGGCGGCCATGGCGGCGTCTTTCTCCTCGGGCGGCATCTGGCCGTGGACCAGCGCCACGTTCCCGGCCCCGAGGGCGGCGACCAGCATGCCGTGGCGCTCCTCGGCGGCGATCAGCGGCACCAGGTCGCTTTCCTCGACCAGCGGGCAGACCCAATAGGCGCGCTGACCGTCGGCGATGGCGGCACGCAGGCGCTCGACCACCTGTTCGTAGCGCTCCATCGAGACCAGCCGGGTCTCGA
>DATLAW010000120.1:0-7774 GCA_035527255.1 Thermohalobaculum sp.
AATCAGACTAATCGATCAAGACGGTGAAAATGCGGGGGTCGTCTCTCCGGCGACCGCGATTGAGATGGCCGAGGAGGTCGGGCTCGACCTGGTCGAGATCTCGCCTGGCGCCAATCCTCCCGTCTGCAAGATCATGGACTTCGGCAAGTTCAAATATGAAACTCAG
The DNA here is from genome assembly GCA_035527255.1 of Thermohalobaculum sp. Classification (GTDB taxonomy): domain Bacteria; phylum Pseudomonadota; class Alphaproteobacteria; order Rhodobacterales; family Rhodobacteraceae; genus Thermohalobaculum. Next base: position 167 of record DATLAW010000120.1, read on the forward strand.
AAAAAGGCCGCAGAAGCCAAGAAAAAACAAAAGATCATCGAGATCAAGGAAGTCAAATTCCGCCCCAACATCGATACGCATGATTATGAAGTGAAGATGCGTTCGGTCTCGAAGTTTATCGGTGAAGGCGACAAGGTGAAAGTCACCCTGCGTTTCCGCGGCCGCGAGATGGCGCATCTGGAACTGGGCCGTGAACTGCTGGAACGGATTGCCGTCGATATCGAGCCGATCGCCAAGATCGAGTCGATGCCGAAGATGGAAGGCCGCCAGATGATCATGGTTGTGACGCCGCAGCGGGCCTGACCAGTAAAGTCGTGACCGTTCCTCGGCATATTGCCAGATACTCGCCGGACAATACGGTGGCTGAAACTGACGGGCGCCTGCGGTCGCCCAATTTCGAGCGCAACTTCGTGCCGATTCGGGATGCGTTGCGCCCCTATTTGAGTGCGGCCGCTGGTACGGTGCTGGAGATCGGCTCGGGTACCGGTCAGCATATTGCCCATTTGGCCAGGGATTTTCGCGGACTGACCTGGGTCCCATCGGACATCCATGCAACGCACCATGCCAGTATCGTCGCCTGGGGCGTGGCAGTGGGGTGCGCCAATCTTGCCGCACCGCTGTTTGTCGATGCCGCGACCGACTGGCCGGATGATCCGCCGGTGCGGGCGCTGGGAGATCTGACCGCCGTCCTGTCATGCAACGTGATCCACATCGCCCCCTGGTCGGTGGCGCGGGGCATTGTCGGCGGCGCTGTGCGGGTGTTGGCGCCGGGCGGGGTGCTGATCCTTTACGGACCGTTCCGCGAGGGTGGCGAGCATACCGGCGAGGGCAATGCCAGCTTCGACGCCAGATTGCAGGCTGAAAACCCTGACTGGGGGGTGCGTGATCTCGACGATGTCACGGGACTGGCGAAGGCGGCCGGGTTTGGCCCCGCCCAGGTCACCCGGATGCCGTCGAACAATTTGATGGTGGCTTTCGTCAGGGTGTGAGTCCAGGTTGTAATCAGCCCAATTGATCGAGCCCCTTGTTGCGCGACCCCCACCCCGCCCTCCCCCTTTCTGGTGGAGGGGGAAGGACAGCGCGGGGAGCGGTTCGGCGGTATGGCGCGCCGTCATCTGAAGTTGGTATCAGTTCCTGATGATTACACCGCAGGCAACTCGGCCACCGGCACCAGCATCGGCACCGTAGCTGTCCGGATTCTCGTGGATGACGATTGTCGAGCCGTCAGCGTCGAAGACCGAATTGGCGGCGCCGTCGGCCAGGGTCACGTCGGCGGTAAAATAGTCGGCCCGCGCGCTGCCGTCCGCCCCGGCATGGATATTCGGCAGGTCGCCGGCGTGATGCCCGCCTGCGTCGAGGATACCGTGGCCACCGCCGCCCGGATTGTAGTGACCGCCCGCCGCCTTGAAATCAGGGGTGCAGGAACCGGTTTGATGGATGTGGAACCCGTGAGCGCCGGGGGTCAGGCCGGTGACATCGGCCGAGACCAGAACGCCATTCGGACCCTGGGTCAGGGTCACCGTCCCAATCGAAATTTTAGGGCCCATCAGCGTCGCGGTGGCGGTATCCGCCGCACTTGCGATGATCGGAAAGGTCGCGGTGATTGCCGCAATGGCCAACATTCTGCTCATGCGCATTTGGTGTTCGCTCCGTCTGAGTATGCTGTGGAATCGATTGTTCGGCGTTGCCGCGATGATGACACAGACAATCGGCGGGAAACAGGGGTCGCACACCAGCGTCACGATGCTTTGATGCTTTGGTGCTTTGATCTTGTTGAACGGGCAGACCCGCGCTAGCTTCCCTGTCATGAGCGATACGAAAAAAACAGGCCACCGCTGGCACGACATGGGCGGCACCGATGCGGGCGAGATTGCCCATGACCAGCACGCCTATGCGCTATGGGAAAAACGCGTCGATGCGTTGTTGCGACTATCGACAGTGAAGGGCTATTTCACCGTCGACGGGTTGCGCCGGGTGCTGGAGGATATGGGCGAGGATGCCTTCGAGACCATGTCCTATTACGAGCGCTGGATCGCCTCGATCACCCAGAACATGGTCGAGGCCGGTGCGTTCACCATCGAGGAGCTGAACGCCCGGATGGCCGAGGTCGAGACCCGCGGTCCGACCTATGGCGAAGCCCAAGGGTCCGGCGAATGACTTTGCTGGCCCAGGTTGCCTCACCGCCGTTTGCGCCGCCTTATCCGACCCGTGGCGGGCGTTTCGCACCAGGCGACACGGTGCGGGTCAAGCGCGGCGACGCGCCGGGCCATATGCGCACGCCGGGGTATCTGCGCGGGCGTACCGGGCGGGTTGAGCGGATCTGCGGCGACTTCGGCAACCCGGAGGAGCTGGCCTACCGCCGCGACGGGCTGCCGGCGTGCACGCTCTACCGGGTGCGCTTCACCATGGCCGAGATCTGGGGTGACCGGGCTGAACAGCCCGCCGATACCCTGGACGCCGAGATTTTTGAGCACTGGCTGGAGGCCACCGATGCCCCATGACCACAATGACGACAACCCGCATGATCATGACCATGGGCACGACCATTTCCGCCACGAGGGGATGAGCCCGTCGGGGCATCCCTACCGCCCGGCCGATGATCAGCCGCTGACCTACTGGCAGCGGATGGAGATCGCAGTGCGTGAGTTGCTGGTCGAGAAGGGCATCACCACGGCGGCCGAGATCAATGCCCAGATCGAGCGGATGGACGCCCGGACCCCGGCGCTTGGCGCCAGTGTGGTGGCGCATGCCTGGGACGATCCCGCCTTCAAGCAGCGCCTGCTGGCCGACGGCTCGGCTGCGATCGAGGAGATGGGGATCGCGGCTGACGGGATGAAGATGGTGGTGGTCGAGAACACCGACGAGGTTCACAACGTGGTCGTGTGCACGCTGTGCTCGTGCTATCCGCGCAATGTGCTGGGCCTGCCGCCGGATTGGTACAAGACCCGCGCTTATCGCGCGCGCACGGTGAAGGAGCCGCGCGCCGTGCTGCGCGAGTTTGGCCTGGAACTGCCTGAGGGCATCCGGGTGCAGGTACATGATTCGACCGCCGATATGCGCTACTTGGTGCTGCCGCGCCGCCCCGAGGGCACCGAGGGCTGGGGCCAGGAGGCACTCGCCGGGATCGTTACCCGCGATTGCATGATCGGGGTCGCTGTTCCTCAACCCGATTGACGCGGGTACGATGATCGGCGTCCCATGATGTTGGCGCGGGCGCGCGCCGTCGGAGCCGGCCTGACACCGGAAACCCGCGGGATCCTGGCGATGCTGTGCACGTACCTGGCCTTCACGGTTGTCGATACGATTGCGAAATAACTGACCGGGACCATGCACCCGGTGCAGGTGGTCTGGGTCCGTTATGCGAGCCAAACCGTGTTCATGGTTATCCTGCTGGCGCCGCGGCTTCGGGTGCTCGTGCGCACCACCAATCCGGGGCTGCAATTGCTGCGATCGGGATTTCTGTTCACGGCAACGCTGCTGTTCTTCACCAGTTTGCGACAGCTCGAGCTGGCCGAGGCGGTTGCGTTGTTGCAGACCGGTCCATTGATGATCACCGCGCTGGCGGCGCTGGTTCTGCACGAGACCGTCGGGGTGCGGCGTTGGGGCGGCGTTTGCGTCGGGCTGATCGGGGCGCTGATCATCATCCGGCCCGGTCTGGGAGTATTCCAGCCGGCGTCGGTCCTGCCGCTGGGCGGCGCTTGCTGTATGGCCTGTTATGTGATTGCGACGCGGGTCCTGTGACGTACCGAAAGCATCTGGACCACGATGCTATATACCGCCGAGCTGGGCACGGTGATCGTCTCGGTCGCGGTTCCGTTCTTCTGGGCCCCGCCTAGTCTGGTTGAGGCCGTGCTGATGGTGGCGATCGGGGTGGCTGGGGGCCTTGGGCATCTGTCGCTGGTCTACGCGTTGGGCCAGGCACCGCCCTCGATATTGGCACCATTCAACTACACCGCGTTGCTATGGGCGATCCTCTTTGGCTTCGTGCTTTTTGACGAACTGCCGGACGCCATGACCCTGGTGGGCGCCGCAATCATCGTCGGTGCCGGGCTGTATGTCTGGCACCGCGAGCGGGTCAGGACGCTTGGCCCGGCCGGCGGTGGCGGCTAAAGGGGGCAGGCAACGCCACTTGGAGCCCTCCCCATGAACGAAACCGCCCGGACGCCATTGATCGAGCAACTGGCGCCCCGCATCTGGCGGCATTTCGCCGACCTGCTGCGCCTGGCCTGGCCGGTGATGTTGTCGCGGGCAGGGATCCTGGTGATGGCATTCTGCGATATCGCCATGTTGGGGCGCTACGGCGCCGGGGCCATCGGCGAGATCAATTTAGGCGTCTCGATCTTCGTGCCGCTGCTGGTGGTCACGATCGGGCTGACATCGGGCATGGTGCCGGTGGTTGCCTACGCCTTCGGGGCCGGGGCCTGGGCCGAATGCGGCAATGCCTGGCGCCGGGCGATCTCGTTGTCGCTGGTGACCTCGACAATCGCGGCGTTGATCTGCTGGCAGGGCGAGGCATTGCTGGCGGCCTTCGGGCAAACCGCCGAGATGTCGGCTAGGGGTGGTGCGGTCACCAGGGCACTGGCGCCGGGACTGATCGCCCAGACGATCTACACCGCCTGCGCGTTTTATCTTGAGGCGACCCGGCGGCCATTGCCAGCATTGGTGGCGATGATCTTCGCCAATCTGGGTAATTTCAGCCTGAACTGGCTGCTGATCTGGGGCCATTGGGGTTTTCCGGAGCTGGGCGCCGTGGGTGCTGCCCTGGCATCGACCATCGTTCGCTTTGGCGCGGCGGCGGGGATGATCCTGTACATCGTCACTCGGCCACGGGCGCGGGCTGCCGGGGTGGTCGGGCCGTGGCAGACATTCTGGGGTCCAGGCGGATGGGCGGCCGGGCGGACCATGCGCAAACTGGGCGCGTCGGCCGGGTTATCGAACGGGTTCGAGACCATCGGTTTCGCCGCGATGACCATGTTCGCCGGGCAATTGGGCACCTTGCCGCTGGACGCCTATTCCCTGTCGCATAACCTGTTGTCGACGTTGTTCATGGTCGGACTGGGTTTGGCGGTAGCATCCGGCGTGCGGGTCGGCATCGAGATGGGCCGCGACCGGCCCGACGAGGCCGCTTTTGCTGGGTGGGTCGGGTTGCTGGCGGTCGTCGTGGTGATGAGCACGCTGGCGGTGCTGGTGGTGATCAATCGCGAGAGCCTGGCCGCAATCTATACCAACGACCCGGTGATTGCTGCCCGGGCGTCGGGGCTGTTCGTGCTCAGCGCCCTGGTCTTTGTGCCGGACAGCGCCCAGGTGGTGATGGGTCAGGCGCTGCGGTCGATGGGCGATGCCTGGGTTGCGGTTGCTTGCTACATCGCCTCGTTTGTGATGCTGATGGTGCCGTTGGGCTGGCTGTTGGTGAATCCGCTTGGCTATGACGAGCGGGCGCTGATCGGCACGATTATCGCCGCCTGCCTGCTGGCATCGGCACTGCTGACATTGCGGTTCCATTGGTTGACGCGGCATAGAGGGCGCGATCGCGAGCCGAGGCCCTGATCAACACCCCTGATCAGTTCGGGGGTGGGTTCTCGATTTTCGCCGCAGCGAGGATCGGCCCGCCTTCGCCGTCCTGAATCCAGATTGCCACCCCTTCGCCGGGCTCGGGCTGCGGCATTGCGACCTCGTCCGGCTCGGATCCGGCCCACGAGCCGATCCGGTTCAGGCTGGTGACGACATTCGCGTAGGTGATGTTGCGTCCGGCATTTTCGCCGCGGGTAATCTCGACCGTCGCGCTTTTGGTGTATTTGGCGATCCAGATAGTGCCTGCCACAGGCTTCGGCCCTGGCTCGATCCGACATTTCAGCATGCCGCCCTGGCGCTCGACGGTCACCTTGATCGGCGGATCGGTTTCCTGCGCAGCGGTGATTGTCGCAGCCAGGTTTCGCGGCCGGCTACCTTCAACCTCGTGCCCGCCCTGCACCACCATCTGCGGCGTGTAGACGACGCTCTTGTGCCAGGCATCGCGGTAAGCGGCCTGACGCTGGCCGAACTGTCGCTGGGCGAAGGTATCCCGCCAGCCGATATAGTCCCAGTAGTCGACATGCAGCGACAGGGCGATCACGTCATCGCGTTTGCTGATCTCGGCCAACGCCGCGTCCGCAGGCGGGCAGGAGTTGCAGCCCTGACTGGTGTAGAGCTCGACAACAACCACATTGCCGCCCGCCGTCGCTGTCGCGAGAGGCAGCGCGAGAAAGGTGAGGCCGACGATGGCGGCGAGGAGGGTTTTTCCGTATTTTCGCATGCTTACGACATAAGGTTTTTCGGTCCAGATCACCAGTCACACATGCGTTATGCACAGGATTGTGACGAAGCTGGTTTCGGTGCCAACCATTGTAGGCCAGCCATCTTCGATCAGGCCAGCCGCGAACTGCCCGCCCAATGGCCCGATCGATAGCCCGATCAATGGATCGTCAGCTCATGCCCGGCATAACGGATCTCGGTTGGGCGGATCAGGCGGGCATGGGCCAGACGCACCGAATGAATTGGGCCGTCCAGCTCTCGCGTCCAGAAATCAAGGAATTTCATTAGGTTGGGAAATCGCGGCGCCATGTCATAGTCCTGCCAGATATAGGTCTGCAAAAGATTATTGGCATCCGGCATGCGATAGAATATCTCGGCGGTCGCCAGGGAATAGCCGTCAAGCTGACGGCGGAAGTCCGGGTCGATGCTTTTCATGATACGTACTCGCTCGGCATCTCCTGCTACTTGATCGCGCGCGCCCCCCAGCGTGCATTCCGGCACGGGCCCGAGGGGTGGCGGTATCCGAATCGTGCCACAAGTGAGTTGCCAAGTGGTAATCTTTTTGCATCACTTACGGTGATTTCCGCGTGATTATTCGCGATCAGGTTGAGGGGAATGCCGGTCGCAGCTTCCGTGCGTTGCAAAAAAGCGCCGCCGGGTCACGAAGCGGCGAGATTCCTCAGCACGTAATGCAGCACGCCGCCGTTCTCGACGTATTCGATCTCGACCTCGGTATCGATGCGGCAGAGCAGGGCGATCTCCTTCACATTGCCGTCGGTATAGGTGACGGTCGCGGGCACGGTATCGCCGGGCTTCAGATCGCCGTCCAGCCCGATGATCGAGACCACCTCGTCGCCGGTCAGCCCGAGCGATTTGCGGCTGTCGCCGTTGGTGAATTCGAACGGGATCACGCCCATGCCGACCAGGTTTGAGCGGTGGATACGCTCGAACGTCTCGGCGATCACCGCGGTGACGCCCAGAAGGGCTGTTCCCTTCGCCGCCCAGTCGCGCGACGATCCGGTGCCGTATTCCTTGCCGGCGATGATCACCAGCGGAATGCCCGCGTCCTTGTAGGCCATGGCGGCGGTGTAGATCGGCATTTGCGTGCCGTCCGGCCCCTTCGAGAAGCCGCCCTCGACGCCCTCCAGCATCTCGTTTTTGATGGGGTTATTGGCGAAGGTGCCGCGCATCATGATCTCGTGGTTGCCGCGCCGGGCGCCGAACGAGTTGAAATCGCGCGGCTGGACCTGGCGCTCGACCAGATATTCGCCAGCCGGGGTGTCGGGTTTGAACGACCCCGCTGGCGAGATGTGGTCG
>DATLAW010000121.1:0-3497 GCA_035527255.1 Thermohalobaculum sp.
AAGATCACGCCGCTGCCAAGCGTCATAATCCACCCCCCAGCCGGCGTTCAGCCGCGAGATCACGTTCGGTGAAAGGTTTGGCGCGTCAGGCCCCAGCAGGGCGCTCAACGCCGCCTGGAAGTCGCCGGTCGAGATGCCGCGTAATCGCCTGCACCCCGGCAGCACCGGGGTCGTTCAATACGACAGTGAAACCCTGGATCACTCCGTCCGCGCCCAGCCGGTCAAGCCGCGCCTTCACCGTCGCCCGGCTGACGCCGAGGCCGGCCGCGAGGTTGGCCACTGCCGCGCGCCCGTCGGTGCGCAGCAGAGCAATCAATTCCCGGTCGAGAGCGTCCATATTGAGAGTCCCCTCTTATCAAACTGATAGTCATCATGTATCATATTGTATAAACTTACACACTAATTGATCAATCTTCCACCTATATGCCACCACCCGTTTGCATGAAAATGAGGGCCACACCGCACAACACTGAGGCAGCCAACCATGGCGACAAGACGCGACATCGAACTGATCGGCATTCCGCTGGAAGCCGGCGCCGGACGGCGCGGCTGCGTCATGGGGCCGGATTGTTATCGCACCGCCGGATTGGCCAAAACCTTGGCCGAGCTTGGCCATAACGTCAGCGACCGGGGCAATATCAGCCCCGACACGCTGCGCAAGGTCGAGGTCACCGGCAACGCCCGCAACGCGGCCACTGTGGCAGCTTGGACCCGGGCCATCGATGCGGCTGGCGAGGCCGCCGGTGACGCAACCCCAATCTTCATGGGCGGCGACCACAGCCTTTCAGTCGGATCGGTCAACGCCATGGCCCGCCGCGCCAAAACCCAAGGTCGCCCGCTGATCGCCCTCTGGCTCGACGCCCATTCAGATTTCAACACCCCCGCCAGCTCGCCCTCAGGCAACATCCACGGTATGCCGGTTGCCGCCCTGACCGGCACCGAGGGGCTGGATTTCCTGTTTGACGGGATCGAGCGCGCCATCCTGCCGCCGGATGCTTTCCACATGTTCGGCATCCGCTCCGTCGATGCCGAGGAGCGCCGCCAGCTTCGCGCCAAGGGCCTGAACGTCATCGACATGCGCCAGATCGACGAGCAGGGCACGGCCCGGTTGATGGCTGGCATCATCGAGCGGGCCGCCAAGGCCAACGCCATGCTGCATGTCAGCCTCGATGTCGATTTCCTCGACCCCACCATTGCCCCGGCGGTTGGCACCACCGTGTCCGGCGGCGCCACCTACCGCGAGGCGCATTTGGTAATGGAAATGCTGGCCGACAGCGGCCTCGTCACGTCGCTCGACCTGGTCGAGTTGAACCCCTTCATGGATCATGCCGGCGCATCCGCCCGGGTGATGGTCGATCTGGTGGCAAGCCTGTTCGGCCGCACCATCATGGATCGCTAAAGGAGCACCCCGATGAACGCGATCGCACAGGACCTGATCCAGACCGAGATGAGCCTCGGCGCCCACAACTACAAACCGATCGACGTGGTCCTCAGCCGCGGCGAAGGCGTCTGGCTGTGGGACATCGACGGCAACCGCTATCTCGACTGCCTCGCCGCCTATTCCGCCGTCAACCAGGGCCACTGCCATCCACGCATCCTGGCCGCGATGGTCGAGCAGGCGGGCAAGTTGACCCTGACGTCGCGGGCGTTTCGCAACGACCAACTCGCCCTCTTCTACGAAGAGATCGCGCGACTGACCGGCAGCCACAAGGTTCTGCCGATGAATTCCGGGGCCGAGGCGGTCGAAACCGCCATCAAAGCCGTGCGCAAATGGGGTTACGAGGTCAAGGGCGTGCCCGAGGGCCAGGCCGAGATCATCGTCGCGTCCAACAACTTCCATGGCCGCACGATGGGCATCGTCGGTTTCTCGACCGACCCGGTGGCGCGCACCGGCTTCGGCCCCTTCGCGCCCGGCTTCCGGGCAGTGAAGTTTGGTGACATCGCCGCCTTTGAGGATGCGCTGAACGAGAACACCGTCGCCATCCTGATCGAGCCGATCCAGGGCGAGGCCGGGGTGATCATCCCGCCTCAGGGCTATTTCACCCGGGTCCGCGAGCTTTGCACCGAGCGGCAGGTCACCCTAATCCTCGACGAGATCCAGACCGGGCTGGGCCGCACCGGCAGGATGCTTGCCGAGGAGCACGAGGGCATCGTCGCCGACGTGACGCTGGTCGGCAAGGCGCTTTCGGGCGGCTTCTACCCGGTCTCCGCCGTACTTTCGAATTCCGAGGTTCTTGGGGTGCTAAAGCCCGGTCAGCATGGCTCGACCTTCGGCGGCAATCCGCTGGCATGTGCGATTGCGCGCATGGCGCTGAAGGTGCTGGTCGACGAGGGCATGGTCGAGAACGCCGCCGAACAGGGCGCCTATTTCATGGAAGGCCTGAACCAGATCCGATCCAACGCGGTCAAGGAAATCCGTGGCCGAGGCCTGATGCTAGCGGTCGAGTTGCACCCCGAGGCAGGCGGCGCCCGGCGTTACTGCAAAGCCCTGAAGGAGCGCGGCATCCTGTGCAAGGACACCCACGAACACTCGATCCGCATCGCGCCACCCCTGGTGATTACGCGGGGGGAGGTCGATTGGGCGTTGGACCGGTTTGGCAAGGTTCTGACCGAGATGGCATGAGCATGCGCATCACATTTTTGTTCTGGAATCGGTCAGAGCCGCCAATGGCCATCCTACAATCTGAGGCGGCACGGCAATAGCCACACCGTAGACCTGTGGAACTGGGAAGACTGACAGATGAGCCGTTCGACTATCCAGGCGCCCGCAGCGGTGGTAATGATCCGACCGCACCGGTTCCACCCAAATCCGGAGACCGCAGCTGACAACGCCTTCCAGCGCACTGAAGTCGAAGGCGAGGATGTCTCTGCGCGCGCCCGAGACGAGTTCGACGCCGCGGTCGGGAACTTACGGCCGCTGGCGTTAGGGTGCATGTGTTCGACGATCACGGCGCCGTTGAGACGCCCGACTCGGTTTTTCCGAACAATTGGTTTTCGACCCATTCCGGCGGTCATATCGCAATCTACCCGATGTACGCCCCGAGCCGTCGGCGCGAGCGCCGGACCGACGTAATCGAGATGCTAAAGGCAGAATACCGGGTCCAAGACGTGATCGACTATTCCGGCATGGAGTTGGACAGACTGTTCTTGGAGGGCACCGGCGCGATGGTGCTCGATCATATCGGCCGCATCGCCTATGTCGCCCGGTCGCACCGTGCAGATCCGATCCTGCTCGAACGCTTCTGCACCCATTTCGGCTTCGAGCCGATGGCGTTTGATACGGCAGATGCCGCCGGTAATCCGGTTTACCACACCAATGTCATCATGTGCGTCGGCACCGAATTCGCTCTGATCGCCCTAGGTCATGTTGACAAATGCCTGAACCATAGCCGGGCGGATACGATCTCGATGAACCCGAGATAGCTGGTGGCGGTTTTGTCGTAGCGGGTAGCCAGCCTTCGCGCGTTTTTCAGCTTGTTGATGCAGCGTTCGACCAT
>DATLAW010000122.1:0-7990 GCA_035527255.1 Thermohalobaculum sp.
GAACTGCATCAGCGCCGCCGGCACCGCCGCCCGCATCCAGTCGCTCCAACCCCGCCCGGCCCCGACCAGCGGCACAACAACCTGAAACAACGCCACCGCAAAACCCAGCGTCAATGCAAAATGTCCAAGCTCGGCGATCATGTCATAGCCTCACTCTTCCATCCATCAGCACCACCCCGGAGCCGCCGACGCGGACGCCGGTGATCCCGTCGCGCGGTCCCAAAACCTCGACCTGCGCCCGGCCGGGCCGACCCATCCAGTGGCCCTGTTCGGCGACAAAAATCGGGGCGTCGATCAGACCCTTGGCCCAAAGATAGCACGCCATGCAGCCGGTGGCCGAGCCGGTAAAGGGGTCCTCCGCCGGTAGCGGCGGCAGCATCATCATCCGGGCCGAAGTGTCGCCTGCCCCGGTGAACCCCTCGGTCACGCACAGGAACGGCTCGTTGAAATCGGTCGACGGCTTGATGGCGGCGAAGGCCACCAGGTCCAGCTTCGCCCGGCGCAGCGCATCGTGGTCGCGCAGCCGCGTCACACAAAAAGCAGTGCCGGTCGAGACGGTCTGCGGCGTGCCCAGGATATCGCTTTCAGCCAATCCCAGCAGCTCGGCGATTTCGACGGCCGGATACTCACGGCCAAATACCGGCGCGAACTGGGTCATGGTGAAAATCGTTGCCCCTTCGCCCCGCGCAATATCGATCGGGATCACCCCTGCCCCAACCTCCAGCGTGAAGCTGTCGCGGCCCGCCAACAGCCCCGCCTTCTCCAGCGCCGCGCAGGTGGCGATGGTGGGGTGGCCGGCCAGCAGGATCTCCTTGTCGGCCATGTAGTAGCGGGCACCAAAGTCGGCCTTGCCAGAGCGTTGCAGGTAGGCGCACTCGACCAACCCGGTCTCGCGGACATAGGCAATGCGGGTATCGACGGAGATATCGTCGGCATCGAACACCGCGGCACAAGGGTTGCCGCCCATCGCGGTATCGGTGAATGCATCGACCCACATGAACGGATAATCAGTTGCCATAGGTGCTATCGCCTCCGGTTGGCGGGGCGGTCTCCTCGCCCTCCCAATGGCCCTGCGCCTTCAGCGCGTCGACCACTTCCCTCGGAATATAATTCTCATCGTGTTTGGCCAGGACTTCAGTGGCCTGAAAGGCACCATCACGCAGATAGCCCTCCGCCACCATCCCCTGCCCCTCGGCGAACAAATCCGGCAGCACGCCAGTAAAGGTAACCGGGACAGTGCCATTGCCGTCGGTCACATCAAAGCTCGACGTTTCGCTCTCGCCCCGGACCAGCGTGCCGGCCACCACCAGCCCGCCAACGCGCAGGAGCTGGTCAGGACTGCGTTGCTCGGCCAGAAGCTCGGTCGGCGAGAAGAAGAAGACAATGGTGTCGCGGAAGGCAAACGAGACCAGCAGCGCCGAGGCGCCCAACAGCACCGCGCCGAAAGCCATCATCTGAATCCGCCGGGTCTTTCTCGTCGCCATGCCAAACCCCTGTCATCGCTGAGACGCCAAGTCTCAGTCGCCCGCGCCGGGCGGCGCATCCGGACCCGTGGTCGCACGCAACCGGTCGGCATTCACCACGGCGTTGACCTCGGCTCCGAAGATAAGGGCAACGCCGGTCAAATAGAAGAACAACAGGGTCATGATCACCCCCGCCAGCGTACCATAAGTCACGGTATAGGATGGCGCAAAGGCAAGATAGATCGAAAATCCAGTCGCAGCCACGCCCCAAATGGCGACGCTGGCGAGGACGCCGGGCCACAGACGCATGCCGCGCATAGAGCGCGATGGCAGTATCCGGTGCATCGGCCATAGGGCTAAAGCGAGCACGGTCAGACCCAATGCGTAACGCACGAGGTCAGCCTCGGCCGGGATGTCTAGTGGGGTCCATTGTTCAATCAGGATAAAGACCAGCGGCGCGAAGACGATCAGGGCCGACAGAATAGTGAAGATCGCGAAACCGGTCAGCACGGCGCCGATCGAGATCAGCCGGTTCAGCGCCACATGGCGCGCATCGCTCACGTCGTAGGCGCGGTCGAGACCGATTCTGACCGCCTCGACGCCGTTCGACGCGGCCCAGATCGTCGCCAGAGCCGATAAGGTCAAAAGCCCGCCGCGACGCTCGCCGATGACCTCCAGCAGCACCGGCTTCAGGGTCTCAGCCATGTGCTGGGGCACCGCTGAGAACAGGGCGTCGAGGGCGATCTGGCTTTCCTTCGCGCCGACAAGGAAGCCGGTCAGCGCGGTCGCGAAGATCAGGAATGGCACCACCGCCAGCATCAGCGAGTAGGCTATATTGCCGGCCAGAACCGACCCCATGTCATCGCTGAACCGCTTCGCCGCCGTCCACAGAAACGGCCAGCCCGCATTCAGTGCGGCCCGGATACGCTTCATGGGAACAGCGGCGCGGCCATCAGACCGGCGGTCTCGTCAAGTCCCAGCATCAGGTTGGCGTTCTGGATCGCCTGCCCGGAGGAGCCCTTGACCAGATTGTCCAGGGCCGAGAACACGATCACTCGGCCGGGGCGGCGATCGGCCACGACGCCGAGATCACAGAAGTTCGAGCCACGCACATGGCGGGTGTGCGGGCTCTCGCCCAGCGGCAGCACCCGGATGAACGGCTCTTCCGCATAGCGCCGCGCCAGTTCGGCATGGATCGCCGCTGCGTCGCCCGTCAGGTAGATGGTCGCCAGAATACCACGGTTCACCGGCAGCAGATGCGCGGTGAAGGAACAGACAACAGGCCGCCCAACCGCCTTGCTGAACTCCTGGTCGAATTCCGCCATATGCCGGTGCTTGGCCACACCATAGGCGTGATATCCCTCGGACACCTCGGCGTGCAGCATCGCCTCCTTGGCCGTGCGCCCGGCGCCAGAGACTGCACAAGCGAGGTCGATGATAATCTCGTCCGGGTCGATCAGGCATGCCTCCAGCAGCGGCACTACCGCATATTGCCCGGCCGCCGCATTGCATCCGGTGCCCGCGATCAGCCGGGCGGCGCGAATCTCGTCGCGGTAGAACTCGGTCAGCCCATAGACAGCCTCGGCCTGCAGATCGAGGGCGAAGTGCTCGTGGCCGTACCACTCGGCGTAGACTTTCGGATCACGCAGCCGGAAATCGGCCGACAGATCGACAATCTTCAGGTCACGCGGCAGGGTCGAGACCACCTCCTGCGTCGTCGCATGGGGCAGCGCGCAGAACGCCAGGTCGATGCCGGCGAAATCCACCTCGGCGATGCTCACCAGACGCGGCAAGTCCAGATGGCGCAAATGCGGGAACACCTCGGCCATCGTCGAGCCAGCCTTGCGGTCGGCGGTCAGCGCCACGATTTCCATCGCCGGATGGGTGGCGATCAGGCGCACCAGCTCGGCACCGGTATAGCCGCTGGCGCCGAGAATCGCGATCTTGTGCGTGGTCATTGTCCTGTCTCCATGGTCGCCCACCGCGTAACCGATACGGGGGAGCGCTGCAATATTGGTCTGTTAGGCGCCCACACAACGAAAAAAGGCCCCGGCGAATCGGGGCCTTCCATTCGATCTGCGAAAGCGCTGATCAGCGCTTCGAGAACTGGAAGCTCCGGCGCGCCTTGCGCTTGCCGTACTTCTTTCGCTCAACGACGCGGGAGTCGCGGGTCAGGAAGCCCGCAGCCTTCAGCGCCGGACGCAGCGTCGGCTCATAGACCGTCAGCGCCTTCGAGATGCCGTGCTTGACCGCACCGGCCTGACCGGACAGGCCGCCACCGGCAACCGTGCACATCACGTCGAACTGGTCGGCGACATTGGCAACCTTGAACGGCTGGCCGATCACCATCTGCAGCACCGGTCGGGCGAAGTACTTCGCCATTTCCTTGCCGTTGACAACCACCTTGCCATTGCCGGGCTTGACCCAGACCCGGGCAACAGCGTTCTTGCGCTTGCCGGTGGCGTAGGAACGGCCGAACTTGTCGCGGACCGCCACACGAACAATCGCGGTTTCCTCGGCAACATCGTCGGCCACGCCTACAGCGGCCTTCAGATCATCGAGCGATTTGATTTCATCAGTCATCGTCATGCGCTCCGGGTGTTCTTGCGGTTCATCGACGCAACGTCGAGAACCTCGGGCTGCTGCGCTTCATGCGGGTGATCGGCCCTGGCGTAGACGCGCAGGTTGGTCAGCTGTTTGCGGGTCAGCGGGCCGCCCGGCATCATCCGGGTCACCGCCTTGGTGACGACGCGCTCGGGGAACTTGCCTTCCAGGATCTGGCCAGCAGTGCGCTCCTTGATGCCGCCGGGATAGCCGGTGTGCCAGTAGTAGGTCTTGTCGGCTCGCTTGTTGCCGGTCAACTGGATCTTGTCGGCATTGATGATGATCACGTTGTCGCCCATATCCATGTGCGGCGTGAAGGTCGCCTTGTGCTTACCGCGCAGGCGCATGGCCACGATCGAGGCGAGCCGGCCGAGCACGACGCCCTCAGCGTCGATCACGATCCATTTCTTGTCGATGTCGGCCAGTTTGGCTGAAAAGGTTTTCATCGTTTTTCCGGGTCATCAGGCGGCCGAAGCCGCGGAAACTGAACAGGCCGGGTCGAAACCCAGCCGATGCGGCGCCTATCTGGCTCAAGCGAATGGCCAAGTCAACCGGATTCGGGCGAAATTCCCGCAATCAATCAATGCGGTTAGAGATGCGGTATATAATTACCCCAATTCTACGATGTACCCTTGGAGGGAATTGCATAAGTCATTGTCGCATGCGCCACCGGCCGCTCGTCGCTATCGGAATACAGCGTAACCTCGCCCACCGACAACAGCCTGCCGAGCTTGAGGATTCGCGCCTCGCCGATCAGGTCACGCATGGCGGGTTTGCGCAGGAAGTTGATGTTCAGGTTGGTGGTCACGGTCAGCGCCTCGCGCCCGATCATCGCCAGCGTGGCGACATAGAAGGCGCAATCGGCCAGCGTGAACATCGACGGGCCCGAGATCGTGCCGCCCGGCCGCAGGTGGCTGTGATCGATCGGCATCCGCAGGCGGGCGCGCATCGAACTGACCTCCTCGATCACCATCTGACCCCGGACCTGCGGAAACACCTCCTCCAGAAACGCCATCAATTCCGCTGCCGTCAGCTTCGGCTCCATCCCTGCCCCTTCCCGTCGATAACACTCTGGCCTAATGTCATGCCGAATTTACCGTTGATGACAAGAGGGCGCGACCATGCCGGAGATTCTGTTGCGTGAAAATGACGGCGCCGTCGCGACGCTGACCCTGAACCGGCCCGACCAGCTCAACGCCCTGTCCGAGGAGCTGTTGACCGCGCTCCAGGCCGAACTGGACCGCATCGCCACCGAAAGTGCTACCAAAGTGGTGATCCTGAAGGGCGCCGGGCGGGCGTTCTGCGCCGGGCATGATCTGCGCGAGATGCAATCAAACCGCCAGGGCCCCGACGGCGGCCGCGCCTACTACATGGCGCTGTTCGCGCAGTGCTCGCGCCTGATGGCCACCATCCCCCGCCTGCCGCAGCCGGTCATCGCCCAGGTCAGCGGCCTCGCCACGGCGGCAGGCTGCCAACTGGTGGCCACCTGCGACATGGCGGTGGCGGCGGAGACCACCCGCTTCGGCGTCAACGGCGTCAACATCGGCCTGTTCTGCTCGACCCCGATGGTCGCGCTCAGCCGCAACATCGGCCGCAAGCAGGCATTCGAGCTGCTGACCACCGGCGATTTCCTGTCAGCCGCGCGGGCGGTCGATCTGGGCCTGATCAACCATACCGTCCCCGACGATACCCTCGCCGCCGAGACCCGGTCTCTGGCCGACAAGGTCGCCTCCAAACTCGGCTCGGCCGTCCGCGTCGGCAAGCGTGCCTTCTACGAACAGCTCGAGATGACCCTGGACGCCGCCTACGCCCACACCGGCCGGGTGATCGCCGAGAACATGCTTCACCGCGATACCGCCGAGGGGGTGCAGGCGTTCTTGGAAAAGCGCGAACCCAACTGGCCGGACTGAACGGCGGCCTCAACCCCGCGCGATGCGCTGCTCGCCGGGGTACGCAATCTCGAACTTCGCCCGCATCAGCAGCGCCACCACCGCCAGCGCCCCCGCCTGATGGAAGATGGCAATCGATAACGGTGATCCCTGCATCACCGTCGAGATCCCAACCAGCACCTGCGCCAGGATCGCCACCCCGGCCCAACGCCCCAAATTCCGCGTCGCGCTATGACCGGATCGGCCGCACCTCAGCACAAACACAATCCCGAAAGCCAGCACCAGATAGCCCAGCATCCGGTGGACAAACTGCACCAGCGCCGGGTTCTCGAAGAAATTCACCCACAGCGGCGACATCTCGAAGCTCTCGTCGGGCAGGAACTGCCCCTGCATCAGCGGCCAGTCGACATAGCCGCGCCCGGCGTCGATGCCCGCCACCAGCGCCCCCGCCAGAATTTGCAGAAATACCAGGGCCGTCAGCGCCCCCGCCACCCCCATCAACGCCGGCAACCGCCGACGCCGCGCCTTCAGCAGCGCCACATCATCCAGCCGCACTTTCAGCGCCAACCAGATCAGCACCATGAAAATCACAAACGCCAACCCCAGATGCAACGCCAACCGGTACGAGGCAACATCCAGCCTACCACTCAGCCCCGAGGCGACCATCCACCAGCCAACCGCCCCCTGCAACCCACCCAGCACACCGGGCAGGACCAACCGCCCGGTCCAGCCGGCGGGGATGCGCTTGGTCAGCTGGAACGCCAAAAACCCAACCAGCCAAACTCCGCCGATCAGTCGGCCGAGGAACCGATGCCCCCACTCCCACCAAAAGATCGGCTTGAAGTCGGCCAGGGTCATCCAGGCGTTCTGCTGCTGGTATTCGGTGGTGCCCTGATAGGCCCCGAACGCCGCCTGCCAGTCCGCCTCGGACAGCGGCGGCAGCGCCCCCATCACCGGCGCCCAAACCGTAATCGACAGCCCCGAATCCGTCAGCCGCGTCAACCCGCCGATCAGCACCATGGCGGCGGTCAGCAGTGCCAACCCGAACAGCCACACCGCAATCGCCCCCCGCGCCTCGCGCCTTTGGGCGGGAACGGCAGCCTGCGCCGCCGCCTTGCCGCCCGCCACATCCTCAAAGATCGACCGCTTGCTCATACCCTGCCCCGGCGTTTGGTTTTCGCGCCCAGACTTAGTCCCGGAGGTGTGCAGCGACAAGCGCCAGAGCGCCGCACGGTCAGCGTTGGCCAACAATGGAATGTTGGCCAACGATCCAAAGCAATTTTAGTTTGGCAGTGCGCATCGGAATTGCTCAAAGAGTTTTCTGAACGCCTCCGAAGGGAACTCGCCGCCATTATCGCGGCACGCCATAGAAATGTTCGTGCATATGAAGAGGCGCGATTTCATGTAAACCTCGCTCAATCTGCTGTCAGACATGCCGCTGGCAAGCGCATCTCGATAGGGTTTGAGCCCCATACTCTCGATGTGGGTGTAATACAGGGAATCAGTTCGGAATATTTCCACCATCGTCACGGCGAGTTCACCAATTTCCTCGTCAGTAACCCCCGCCCCGACGTCATCACTGCTGTCTACTCGCTCGCGAATATTTCGTATTACTTCCTTCGAGATGGTCGGGGCATTGATGGATTGCCCAGCTGCTTGAAACACCGAGATGAGACTGGCGATGCTTCCTGCTACTCCTAAGGCCTGCATTGGGTCCACGTCTTCTTCCTCCTCAAAGTATTCGTTTCTAGATGTCGCGGGCGGGCCGAAATGGCGGTTCTCCGGGTCCTCGGCGACCCACGCGCGCATCCCGACTTCTACTGCCTCAATCTCGGGGCGGATCAGCGCCCCCAACCGCTCCTTGTTCGCGCCCTGCCCGCTCTTGTCCCAGAAATCCAGCAGATCGGCGAGGCATCTTCGCGTCTCCGGATGCTCAAGTAAGCCGAGCGACAGCATGAACGACGCGGTGGAGGATAAGCTTTTGGCCCCATTCGGGGTCGGTGTCGGTCTTCAGCAGCGACAGATCCAGCGCCA
>DATLAW010000123.1:0-24281 GCA_035527255.1 Thermohalobaculum sp.
GACAAATCACCGGAACCCGAACTCATCATTTGGCGTGTCTTACGCCAGGTTGACCTCAACGAAAGAAGCTTGCTTAGCAATTCCGCACACCGTGTAGCATGGGTTGCACAGCAACGTTGGCAGAGTTTCACTAAGCAGGTCGTTCCGGCGACCGTCAGCCGGTGACCTTAGTCCGCTGACCAGGCGTAACAGCGGAATCTGCCGTTCGCCCGCCTAGAGTCAGAATCTAGGCATTCCAAAACGGCATTTTCAACAATCCTGAAAGGCTGTGTTGGACCATTGCCATTCGATCACTTTTTGGACCGAACCCTTACCCCGTCTCGCTCCGTTTGACCCAGGCGCCGCTGGTTTCCTGGGCCCAGTACACCGCCTTTAGCCCGGCATCGGCGATCATACGCCATTGGTCGCGGGCCTTAGCGACAGCTGCGTCATCGAGGCCGTCGAATAGCACCGCCACCATCTCCATGGCGGCAATCTCGGGGGTCTCAGCCTCGGCATTGTCGACCAAGAACAGGGTGTTGGCGGCGTTGGGGTTGGCCCCATCGCAACACATCCACACCGGCTGGCGCGCTGGCTGGCCATCGGCGGCGGTGCCGTGCGGCAGGAAATTCGCGTCGCCGTGGCTCCACAGATGCGCCGATAGCGCCTCGATCCGGGCGGGATCGGTGCCGCGCACCACCACCCGCCAGCCACGTTCCAGGCTTTTTTCCAGCATTACCGGCAGGACCCGTTCCAGCGGCCGTTCGGTCAGGTGGTAGAAGCGGACCTCACTCAAGCAGATCAACCCTCCAACTTGGTCCGGATCAATTCGTCCAGCGCCGCAACACCCCAGCCGGTCGCCCCCTTCGGCGCCAGATCGGTGCCAGCGTTTACCAGTGCCACCCCGGCGATATCGATATGGATCCAGGGCGTGCCGTCCTCGATGAAACGATGCAGGAACTCGGCCGCGGTGACCGAGCCGGCGGGCCGGCCGCCGGTGTTCTTCAGGTCGGCCAGCCGCGATTTCAGCTGGTCGGCGTAGGGCTTGCCCAGCGGCATCCGCCAGGCATCGTCGCCGACCGAGGCGGCGGCGGCGGCGAACTCGGCGGCAAAGGCGTCATCGTTCGAGAAATAACCGGCCTGGTGATGGCCGAGGGCGATGATGATGGCGCCGGTTAGCGTCGCCAGGTCGATCACCGCCTGCGGCTTGAAGGTCTTCTGCGTGTACCAAAGCGCGTCGCACAGCACCATGCGCCCCTCGGCGTCGGTGTTGATCACTTCGATGGTGTCGCCCTTCATCGACTTGACGATGTCGCCGGGGCGCTGGGCCAGACCATCCGGCATGTTCTCGACCAACCCAACGACGCCGATCACGTTGGCCTTGGCCTTGCGCAGCGCCAGCGTCCGCATGACCCCGGCGACGACACCGGCGCCGCCCATGTCCATGGTCATTTCTTCCATGCCACCCGCCGGCTTGATCGAGATGCCGCCAGTGTCGAACACCACGCCCTTGCCGACCAGCGCAAGCGGCACCTGTTTCTTCTTGCCGCCCATCCACTTCATGACGACCATCTTGGTCTCGCTTGGCGAGCCCTGCCCAACCGCCAGCAACGACCGGGCGCCCAGCTTCGCCAATGCCTTCTCGCCCAGGATCTCGACATCGACTCCCAGCTTGGCCAGCGCCGCAAGGCGGGTCGAGAACTCGTCCGTGGTCAGGCGGTTGGCGGGCTCGTTGACCAGATCACGGGTGAAGAACACACCCTCAGCCAGTGCAGCGAAGGGCGCGAATGCCTTGCGCAGGGCAGCGGGTTGGTCAGCCAGAGCAGTAATCGCTTGTACGTCAGGCTCGCCGTTTTCCTCGTCCACCGTCTTGTAGTCGCGGAAATCATACAGCCGCAGGGCCGCGGCCCAGATCAGTTCGGCGGCCAATTCGTCACTTGCCGCGCCGGCCGTGCAGATGGTCACATTTCCCTTGCCCAGCGCCTTTGCGATCGCGCCACCGGTCTTGCGGGCGGCAGCGCGGTCCGGCGCTTTGCCGAGGCAAGCCAGCAGGACGGATTTAGCTGCCAATCCCGATGGATAGCGCAGGCCACGCACGGTCCCGGCTTTTGTCTTGAACTCCTGGTCAGCGACGGCGCGCCCCAGTGCGCCGCCTGACGCTGCGTCGATTGCGGCTGCCGCCGATCCCAACTTGCCGTCGCCATCGGCAAAGACCACTAAAGTGCCCTCGACGGTGGCGAGATCGCGGGTCTTTTCCGATTGAAAGTCGATCGGGGCAGGTGTCGTCATTGCAGGCTCCCTGGCTAGGTCCAGCGTTGTTGGAGGTACGGCACGGCGGCCGACGATGCCAAATAACTAGCCCGGATCGCGACCGGAGACCAGACCCCGTAACCGGTTCCAGCAATGCACGTGAAGTCCATGGTTCCGGCCCTGATTCTGGTCCTGATTCTGGCCTTGCCCTTGACGGCGGGCGCACCCATGATGGTGGCAGAGCTACCAGTTACCCGCTGCCGCCCCGGTGTCTCCAGGGCGACCTGATGATCCGTGACGCTTCCGGAGACCAACCTTGCGCCGACTGGACCGATATATTTTTCGCCAGATACTGGGGCCGTTCCTGTTCTTTGTGCTGATCTTCACCGGAGTGATCTGGCTCGGACTGTCGTTGAAGGTCATCGACACAGTGGTGAACAATGGCCAATCAGCGAAGGTGTTCCTCGAATTCACCCTTCTGTTGCTACCGACTGTGCTGTCGATCGTGCTGCCGATCGCAACCTTTGCCGCCACGCTTTACGCGATGAATCGGTTGTTTGCCGACAGCGAGATCGTGGTGATGCTGGCCAGCGGCCTTAGCAGCACATTACTGCTGCGCCCAGTGCTGGTGTTCTCGGCCCTGGTGATGATGGGCGTATATGCCCTGACGCTTTTTGCAATGCCGACCTCCCAAAGCGAATTGAAGAGCCGGATCGAGGAAGTAAAAAGCGGTGTTGCGGCCGCATTCCTGCGCGAGGGCGCCTTTCAATCGCCAATACGTGGGGTCACGGTTTACCTGCGTGGGATGGAGCGGCCGGGCGAGATGTTGGGCATCTTCATCCATGACGAGCGAGATGCGGACGAAATCACCACTTATAGCGCCGAGCGCGCGGTGCTGTTGAATGAACCTGGCGGCACTCGGCTGGTAATGTTCAACGGCGCCGTCCAGATCGCCAAGCGGCACGAGGCTGACTCGGTCTCGATCCTGCGCTTCGAACAGTTCGCCTATGATTTGACCCAGTTCACCGCCAGTGGCAACCAGCGCCTGCGTAAGCCGAGCGAGATGTATCTGGCGGAATTATTGTCGATTAAGGAAGGCGAAACTGGCGGACGCCGACTTGGCAAATATCGGGCCGAGGCGCATGAGGCGCTCAGCGCTCCGCTTTACGTTTTGGCCATGCCCCTGCTGGCGGTCGCCTTCGTGATTGGCGCCGGGTTTCGGCGGGAGGGTTTCCTCGGTCGCATCATTCTCGCCACCGGAATCGCCGTCGGACTGCGAATATTTGGCCTAGCGATGAAGGCCGCCACGAGCAATGAAATGTCGCTTTGGCCGGTGATGTACGCGCCGCCGATCCTCGGCATTGCGGCGGCGCTGTGGCTGTTGAACGGTGGCCGCCTGCAATGGCGGCGACGGGCACGGGCAAACGGCTATGTTCAGGGTGGAGGCCAGGACAATCGAGCCAAAGCATCGACCGAGGCGCCGACATGAGCGTGACGCTCGGTTTTTACATTGCGAGGCGTTTTCTTGCCATAACCTGCAGTGCCTTCGTCGCCGTCTTCTTGTTGATCGCCACCGTCGATCTGGTGGAACTGATGCGGAGCAGCGGCACCGGGCGCGCCGGATTTGCTGATCTAGTGGGGATGGCGCTGCTGCACGCACCGTCCATCACCATCACGGCTGCGCCGTTCACGGTGTTGCTATCTTCGATGGCCTGTTTTGCGATGTTCGCGCGCTCCAGCGAATTGGTCGTTACCCGCGCCGCCGGGGTTTCGGTCTGGCGGTTGCTTTTCCCGGCATTGCTCGCCGCCATTCTCCTCGGGGTCTTTGTCGTCACCGTGTATAATCCGCTCGCTGCCGCGTTCGCCAGTCGGTTCGAGGCACTCGAGAGCCGTTACTTCGAGCGCAGTTCCAGCCGGTTGTCGGTTTCCGCCGATGGGCTCTGGCTGCGCCAGGGCGGCCCCGGTGGGCAGACCGTAATCCGCGCTCAGCGCGCCAGCAGCACCATCGACAGGTTATGGACGGTGAATGTGTTCCAGTTTGACCCGGACGATCGGTTCTACCGCCGGATTGATGCCAGGTCTGCGCGCCTGGACAATCAGGCATGGCACCTCACAGGGGTTCGGCGCTGGGACCTCCTGGCGTTCGAGATTGACAACGCAGGAAGCTCTAGCATTGCCACCCGGCCGGAACTTATCGACGAAATGCAGATTTCTACCGACCTTACCAGTGAGAGCATTCAAGAGAGTTTTGCCCCGCCAGAGACGATCTCGTTCTGGAAGCTGCCGAGATTTATTCGCATCCTGGAAGGCTCCGGGTTCAGCTCCAATCGGCACCGGCTGCATTGGCAAGGTCTGCTGGCGATGCCAGCTGTGTTCGTCGCAATGGTGCTGATTGGGGCGGCCTTCTCGATGCGACATCTGCGCTTTGGTGGGCTCGGCTATATGGCGCTTGGCTGTGTCCTGTCTGGATTTGGTTATTTTTTTCTGTCCGATATTGCCGCCGCTCTCGGTGCCTCGGGTGCCGTTCCGGTGCCGATTGCCGCTTGGGCGCCGCCACTATCCGCAGTTCTTTTCGCTCTAGGCTTGCTGCTTCATCTCGAGGATGGATAAAAGGGGAGCGGATGCGCTCGTCTCGAGCGCCGGGAACGAGGTCTTCATTGATGCGCCGAGGCATGATTGCGCAGACAACCGGGCTGGCAGCAATCTTCGCGCTGGCGCTACTGGTGATCGCCGTGGCGACCCAGCGAGCTCAGGCCCAACTAAGCGCCGCCGCAAGTTCCGTCGACCGAAATCAGCCCGTGGCGCTGGTCGCCGATGCCGTCGAGTATGATACCGAGACCGGCCGGGTGACCGCCAACGGCAATGTCGAAATCTTCTATGGCGATCGGACGCTGACAGCTGACCGGGTCATCTACGATAGCAAGACTGAGCGGATCACCGCCGAGGGCGGTATCGTGCTGCGCGATCCCTCGGGTGCTACGGTCTTCGCCGACTTCGCCGACCTTGATGCCGAACTGCAGGATGGGTTGGTCAGTGGCGCTCGGGCCATGATGGGCGAGCATGTCAAGCTCGCCGCCGCCGAAGCGCGCCGTATCGATGCCCGCTACAATGTGCTTTCCAAGGCTGTCTACAGCCCCTGCAAGGTCTGCGCCGATGACCCGACGCCGCTGTGGCGCATTCGTGCGCGCCGGGTGATCCACGACGAGGTCGAGAAGGTAATCCACTACGAGGACGCAACCCTTGATGTGTTTGGCGTGTCGATTACCTGGCTACCGTATTTCAGCCACCCGGACCCGACCGTCGAGCGCGCCAGCGGGTTTCTGGTGCCGGAGTTTCGGCAATCCACGGTCTACGGCTATGGCGCCCGGGTGCCTTATTACTGGGTAATCGACGACTACTCCGACCTGACGTTCAGCCCGCTATTGACCACTTCCGACGGCTTGGTCGGCATTGTCGAGTACCGCCGCGCCTTCGAAACCGGGACATTTACGACCGCCGGCAGCCTGACCTACAACAACTACGAGGGCCCGAACGAGTTCCATGGCCATCTGGAGGGACGCGGCGAATTCGATCTGATCGACGACTTCAGGTGGGGGTTCGATGGGATCGTTGTCACCGATCGCGGCTATTTGCGGCGCTATGATTTCTCGGACGAGGACCGTCTGACCAGCGAGCTCTATGTCCGCCGTTACCAGAACGACGGGTTTTTTGATGCGACGGCCGTGTATTTCCAAAGCCTGCGCGACGACGAGCAGAACGGCGATATCCCGGTTGTGCTGCCGGCGTTCGAAATCCGGCACGAAATGCCAACAGCGCTTGTGGGAGGCGATGTCGGACTGTTCGCCTCCAGCTATGTGCTGCTTAGGGAAGCCGGCCTCGATGACAGCCGGCTATCATTTGGCGTCGATTGGGAACGTCAGGAAGTCCTTTCGTCGGGCATCGTGCTCAGGGGCTTCTCGGAAATCCGGGCGGATTTCTTTGTTCGCGACGATTTCGGTGGAATCGATCGCGAGACGGAGCTTCGGGTTGCCCCGCTCGTCGGCATCGAAGCCCGATATCCTCTGATCTACGAGGCGTCTGACAGCGTCAGCCATATTCTGGAACCGATCGTCCAGGCAATCGTTGCCCCATATGGCGGCAATGGGTCCGGCGTTGCCAACGAGGACAGCACGGTCACCGAGTTTGACGAGACCAATCTTTTCGATACCTCGCACTTCACCGGCTACGACGCATTCG
This sequence comes from Thermohalobaculum sp., assembly GCA_035527255.1. GTDB lineage: Bacteria > Pseudomonadota > Alphaproteobacteria > Rhodobacterales > Rhodobacteraceae > Thermohalobaculum. Next base: position 6,466 of record DATLAW010000123.1, read on the forward strand.
AGGAAGGGCCGCGGCTCAATGTCGGCCTGCGCTACGAACTCATCTCGCCTGGCGGGCTAAACTTCGATGCCAGCGTCGGACAGGTATTTCGCTTTCGCACCGCCGACGAATTCTCGGGCGGATCGGGCCTGCGCGACGCGACGTCGGACTGGGTTGGTTCCTGGTCGGCAAGCTTCGATCCTTATATCACCGTGCGCCAGCGCCTGCGGATCAGCGACGGCCTCGCGATCACCAGAAACGAAATCAGCGCCGAGCTGACCTTCGGACGGGTTGGTTTTTCAACTGGATATATTTTCCTTGAAAGCGACCCGGCGATTGCCACCCCATTTGATCGCCAGGAGCTTGCCGGGAACGCCAGCCTTCGGCTTGACGAAAACTGGTCGATCTCGGGCAACGCGCGGCGCGACATCGAGAATGATGCTTTTGTCGGGGTCGGCGGGGGGATCACCTATACAAACGAATGCTGCCAGCTAGATTTCTTCGTTAAGCGCGATTTCACGCAATCGGCAGACGCTCCGGCATCGACTTCGGTCGGTGTGCTGGTAAAACTGTTCACGCTTGGGAACCAAGACGATACGGCCCGCTGAAGCGGGCAATCGCGCCGTGCGTTGCGGCGCGAAAAACGGAACGGAGAGACTTAATGTTAAAGACCCTGCTTGGCGTAACCGGGTTGATTGTGGCGCTGTTGTCAGCCACAACCGCCCCATCACAAACGATGTTTCGCCCAGTCGCCATCGTCAACGACTCGGCGATCACCGGCTTCGATCTTAGTCAGCGCGCTCAGATCTTGGTTGCGCTGGGTTACAAAGCCACCGACCAGGAGGCGCTCCGCGCCGAATCCCTCGAACGTTTAATCGAGGACCGGCTAAAACTTCAGGAAGCCGCACGGCTAAGCCTGAGCGCGAGCGCCGACAGCATCAATGAAGGTATCGAAGAATTTGCCAAGCGCACGGGTGTATCGGGGGATGAACTCCGGGGGCAGTTGCGTGCAAAGGGGATCACCGAGCAGGCGCTGAACGACCTGGTCGCTGCCGACATTGTCTGGGGCCAAGTAGTGCGCGGCCGTTTCTCCCGGCGGGTCGAGCCGGGTGAGGCTGAAATCGATGCCGAGATTGGTCTGCTGCAGCAGCGTACCGGCGTCTCCTATCGAATTGCCGAGATCGGTTTGCCGGCCACTGATCAAGGCAGAAGCAACGCGCAAACCGAAGCGCTCGCAGAAAAGATCTATGCCTCCCTGAGCCAGGGTGGAGATTTTTCCGCAGCGGTGCGAACCTATTCCCGCGCCCCCAGCGCCGAGCGTGGCGGCGAGGTCGGTTGGGTTTCCGGCGACCGGCTGCCACCTCAACTGGCCGAGATACTCGGAGAAACTGATATCGGGCAAATCAGCCGGCCATTTCGCGTCGCGGGGGGGCTTTCAATCCTGAAGGTACTCGAAAAACGGGCCGACTCCGCTGACGCTATCGACGCCAACAACCAGGAACTGCGCAATCGGGTGCGTGAGCGTCTGGCCAGCCAGCGCACCACTCGACTCGCCGAGGGGCTATTGCAGGAACTGCGCCGCGATGCTTTGATCGAATTGAGATGAACACCGGAATGTCCCGGGCCTCCTGCGCAGCCTCGCCCCTGGCAGTAACCATGGGCGACCCGGCCGGGATTGGCGCCGAGATCACGCTGGCCGCTTGGGCGAGTGGCCGGGTCGTCCAACCGTTCTTTCTGATCGGCGATCCAGCCCATCTGGCGCCGCTCGCCGCGCGGGCCGGGGTGCCATTGGCCGAGATCGCCGATCCGGGCGCTGCCGCTTTGGCCTTCGCGTCGGCCCTGCCGGTGTTACCTTTGGCACTGCCGGCCCCAGCCCCAGCCGGCCGGCCCGACCCGGCCAATGCCGCTGCGGTGGTGGCGTCGATCGGCCGCGCCGTGGCCTTGGTGCAGGCGGGCGCAGCATCGGCTGTCGTGACTAATCCGATCAACAAGAAGGCCCTGAAGAACGGCGCCGGTTTCGCGTTTCCCGGTCATACCGAATATCTGGCCCATCTTTGCGGCGTGATCCGCCCGGTAATGATGCTGGTCTCGCCGGAGCTGCGAGTCGTGCCGGTTACCATCCACATTGCCTTGGCCGAAGTGCCCGGCGCGCTGACAGCCGCGCTGATCGAGGAAACCGTGCGGATCACTGCGGCGGCCCTGATCCGCGACTTCGGAATCGCCCGGCCGCGCCTCGCGGTCGCCGGGCTGAACCCCCATGCAGGCGAGCAGGGCGCCATGGGGCTTGAGGAGATCGAAATCATCGCCCCGGCGCTGGAACGACTGCGCGCCGAGGGGTTGGAGATCGCCGGGCCGCTACCCGCTGACACGATGTTCCACGCCGCGGCCCGGGCGCGCTATGACGTGGCCCTGACCATGTACCACGACCAGGGGCTGATTCCGCTCAAGGCGCTGGATTTCGCCCGCGGCGTCAACGTCACCCTTGGTTTGCCAATCATTCGCACCTCGCCGGACCATGGCACCGCCTATGACATCGCCGCGACCGGCAAGGCCGACCCGACCAGCCTGATCGAGGCACTGAACCTGGCCGCCACCATGGCGGCGCGCCGGGCTGAGCTGGCGGCGTGAGCGAGCGCACCGCCGACGGCCTGCCGCCATTGCGTGATGTGATCGCCCGGCACGGGTTGTCGGCACGAAAGGCGCTGGGGCAGAACTTCCTGCTGGACCTGAACCTGACCGCCCGGATCGCCCGCGTCGGCGGATCGCTTGCGGGCGTGACGGTGGTCGAGGTCGGCCCCGGCCCCGGCGGGCTGACCCGGGCATTGCTAGCGGAGGGCGCGGCGCGCGTGATCGCTGTCGAGCGCGACGAACGTTGCCTGGCGGCGCTGGCGGAGATATCGGCGCATTTTCCTGGGCGGCTCAAGGTGATCGCCGGCGATGCGCTGAAGGTCGATCTGGCGCCGTATCTGGACGGCCTGCCGCGCGGCAAGCTGAAGATCATCGCCAACCTGCCCTACAATATCGGCACTGAATTGTTCGTCCGCTGGATGACGCCGCAGCATTGGCCGCCATGGTGGGATTCGCTGACGCTGATGTTCCAGCGTGAGGTGGCGGAGCGGATGGTGGCACAGCCCGGAAGCGGCGCCTATGGTCGGCTGTCGGTGCTGGCGCAATGGCGGGGGCGGACCCGGATCGCTTTCGACGTCAACCCCAGCGCCTTCACGCCACCGCCGAAGGTCACCTCGTCGGTGGTGCATGTGGTGCCCGGTCCGCCGATGGCCGATGTTGCGCCGCAATTGCTCGAGCGCGTGGTCGCGGCGGCCTTCTCGCAACGGCGCAAGATGCTGCGGCAATCCCTGAAGACCCGTTACGCCGACCCGCTGCCCCTGTTGGAAGCTGCCGGGATCGACCCGACCCGGCGGGCCGAAACACTGACGATCATGGAGTTTCTGGCTTTGTCCCGCGCCGCTGGCGATCTGGCCGGCGATTTAGGCGAATCCTCAGAAGAACGGTAGCGAAAGGATGCAACCTGCCATCCGGCGCGCGCGGCACCTGCGAGACGCGATTAATCCGGTTGCGGCTCCGTCTCCGAGACGGGCGCGGGGCTAGCGACTGGCGACTTTGCTTGCTCAGGCGCACGGCGACGGCGGCGCGGCTGACTGGCACCAAGTTCCTCGGCATCGACCAGCAGGTTTCCGGTGTCAGTCCCGCCGGAATCGATCATCGTCAACCCGCTGACCTCTGGCTCACGCACCACACGATTGTCGTTCTGACGGTCACCTCGGCGACCACCATGGCCATCCTCATGGCCGTTTGCCCGGCGGTTATCCGGGCGCTCGGGCTGGCGTTCTGGCTGGACCGGCTCATCGGACCGCTGGCGACCCGAACCGGCGGCGGCTTCATCACGATCCGAATCGGATTCGTAATCGCCCGAGTCGTCGCCATCGTACTGATTGAGGCCGGGCTGCTGATTGTCCTGCCGTTCCGGCTGGACACCCATCGCCTCGACGAGGATGCGCTGGTAGTGCTCGGCATGCTGGAGAAAGTTCTCCGCCATGACCCGGTTGCTTGAAGTCTGGGCGTCACGCGCCAGCGAAAGGTATTTTTCTATAATCTGCTGCGGCGTTCCGCGCACCTTGCCCTCAGGCCCGGTGCTTTCGTAAACCCGATTCAGGTTGTTGCCGTTCGGCTTGCGATTGCCACGACCCCGTGTCCGGTTGGGTTTTTGCTGCGGTCTCATCGTTTCCAATCTTGATCTTTCTGCGGCAGTGCCACCGTGGGGCTGGCGAACCACCTTGCCTGTCTGCGGACCATGACGCAGATGCGTCAGGTCGGCTGATTGTTCTTCGCTATGATGCGGTGTCCCGGATATCCCCAACCGTAGCCCTGCGATCCAACGCGCGAGCCTACCAGGACACCGTTGGATATACCGTTATTTCCGCCTCGCTCAACCCATAAACCCGCCATGAGGTCTAATAATTCACTAAATCGGCTATATTTCTTCAGATGTAGGCACAAACAACACGGTCGCGGCCGTCCAGATCGGGCAAAACGGCGTTCACTGCTATGCCTGCATCAGCCAGAATCCGACCGACTGCCGCTGCCTGATTTGGTCCGATCTCCAGCAAAATCCGCCCGCCGGGTGCCAGCAGGGCGCCAATCCCGGTCGAAATCCGGCGATAGGCGCCCAGCCCGTCGGCACATCGATCGTCGCAAGGGCACAGTGCCGCAAGGGGTTCATACAGGCGGACTTCTGCCGCCAGCCCGGCAATCTCGTCCGCAGCGATATAGGGCGGGTTCGAGACGATCAGATCAAACTGACCCGCCAACCCGGCGCACCAGTCGCCAGCCACCAGTTCTGCCCGTTCGGCCAGGCCAAGCCTGCGGGCATTTTCCATTGCCACCGCCAGCGCGGCGGGGCTGTTGTCGACACCGACACCCGAGGCCTGCGGCCACTCGGCCAAAAGCGTCAGCAGGATACAGCCCGACCCGGTGCCGAGGTCGAGAACACGCCGCGCCGGTGGGAATTTCAGGGCCTCGGCGATCAGGGTTTCGGTCTCGGGCCGGGGATCGAGCACCGCCGGGGTTACCCTGAAACTGCGGCCCCAGAACTCTCGCGAGCCGATGATGTGAGAAACCGGAGCGCGACCCGCGCGAACCGTGATCGCCTGCTCAAAACGCATGATCTCGGTTGCCGTCGCCAGGTCGGTCAGCGCCGCCGATAGCCCTGCCCCATCCAGGTCTGCCGCCCAACGGTAAAGCAGCCGAGCATCCCGCTCTGGCCCAGGCACCCCAGCGTCCTTCAGCCGGGCCACCCCACGGGCAATCACTTCGGCCCGGATGGGTGCCCGGATGGGTCCCCGGCCGGGGCCATTCACTCGGCCATCTCCGCCAGCTTCGCCGCCTGGTCGGCGGCAATCAGCGCGTCGGTCAACTCAACCAGATCGCCCGCCAACACCTGATCAAGCTTGTATAGCGTCAACCCGATGCGGTGGTCGGTCACCCGGCCCTGCGCAAAGTTATAGGTCCGAATCCGCTCCGACCGATCGCCCGAACCAACCTGGCCCTTGCGGCTGGCAGCCCGCTCGATGTCGGCCATCTGGCGCTCACGGTCGTATAGCCGCGCCCGTAACACCTCCATCGCCCGCGCCCGATTTTGGTGCTGTGATTTCTCCGACGAGGTGACGACAATCCCCGTCGGCAGATGGGTGATCCGCACCGCCGAGTCGGTTGTATTGACGTGTTGGCCCCCGGCCCCCGACGAGCGGTAGGTGTCGATGCGGATATCCGTGGCCGGAATATCGATGTCGATCTCCTCGGCCTCGGGCAGCACGGCGACAGTGGCGGCCGAGGTGTGGATGCGCCCGCTCGCCTCGGTCACCGGCACCCGCTGGACGCGATGGACGCCGCTTTCGAACTTCAGCTTGGCGAACACCCCGGCGCCCCGGATCGTCGCGACAACCTCTTTGTAGCCGCCAAGCTCGGCCGCACTTTCCTCCAGCATCTCGACCTTCCAACCCTGCGCCTCGGCGAAACGCAGATACATGCGCCATAGGTCGCCAGCAAACAGCGCCGCCTCGTCGCCGCCAGTGCCGGGGCGGATTTCAATGATCGCGGCGCGCTCGTCGGCGGCATCACGGGGCAACAATGCCAATCGCAGCGCCTCCTCCAACCCCGGCAGGCGAGCCTCGATCGCCTCAATTTCATCCTCCGCTAACCCTCGCATGTCCGGATCGTCCAGCATCTCGCGGGCGGCGGCCAAATCAACCTCCGCCTGACGCCAGTCGCGAATCGTCGCCACCACCGGCAGCAAGCTCGAATAGTCGCGGCCAAGCTGGGCAATCTCCGCCGGATTGGTTCCCGAGCCAGCCACCGCGTTCATCTTCGCCTCGATAAAGGCGAAACGGTTCAGAATTTCCTGCATGCGTTGGGTCGGGATCATGGTTGTGGGGTCTGCCCCGGCGGATTACGGACGTCAAGCAGGGGTTTGAGTCTTGATGAGAAACGATGTATAGTCACGTCCATGCGCCAGATCCTGTTCATCGCCGGGCTCGCGTTTCTCGGCATCGCCATCGGCCCCGACTTTGCCGGCGCGGGCCCGAGCGGTAATCCCAACTATAATCCTCCGCCAGCAAAAGAGGGTTTCAGCTACCCTGATTGCTACTGCACCGACAGCAGCGGCCAGCGCGTCGATATGGGAAAGACCGCCTGTCTGGTCATCGGGTCGCGCCGGGTGCTGGCGCGCTGCGACATGTCAGTGAACAATCCCGCCTGGCGCGAGGAATCCGAGGGCTGCCCCGGCGTTTGAGGGCGCGGGTGCAAAGGCGCGAAATCGTTCGCCGCACTAAAACTGTCGCCCAGCGCCGCCAGCCATGCTTCGACGCGGGCGCGATTGACCCCAAAGTCGCCTCGACCATAGCGCGAACGCGAATATACGATCAGAGCGGCACCGCGTTCCAGTGCCACCGCCTTGACCGTCACGTAGTCGGGGAAGCCGATGAAACGGCTGCGCTGTACATAAGTGATCGTCAGACTGTCGATATCACCTGCCACGACGCTGGTGCGCGGATGTGCCCGGACAATCGTATCGAAGCGGGCCAACAGTTCGCTCGGGCTATCCGGGTAAATCAACGTGTTCGCATCGGCAGGCGCCACCGTTGTGCCAGGCGGCGCGGCAAGGAACTCGTTCGGGGTTCCACGCAACTCGATCCGGGATGGGTCGACATGCCAACGGGGTGGGTAATGCCTGGATGAGTTGATCACTGCGAATGCGGTCGCGGCCCCGATAAGCACCGCCACCACCAGCCCGCGCACCAACCGTCGGATCAGCTTCCTGAGCACCGGCTACTCGGCGGCCTGAACGGCAGCGGTATGCTCCGCTTCCAGCTCAGCTGCCCGTTTCTCGACCAACTCCACGATGTGATCGACCATCCGGCCATTGTCCATCTTGTGGTCCTGCTTGCCCGCCAGATAGACCATGCCCGAACCGGCGCCGCCACCGGTGAAGCCGACATCTGTCATCAGCGCCTCGCCGGGGCCGTTGACGACACAACCGATAATCGACAGCGACATTGGCGTCCTGATGTGCTCCAGCCGCTTCTCGAGGACCGCAACCGTCTTGATCACGTCGAAGCCCTGCCGGGCGCAGGACGGGCACGAAATGATGTTGATGCCCCGGTGGCGCAGGCCGAGTGATTTCAGGATCTCGAAGCCAACCTTGACCTCCTCAACCGGATCGGCCGACAATGAGACCCGAATCGTGTCGCCGATACCCATCCACAACAGGTTGCCGAGGCCGATCGCCGATTTGACAGTGCCGGAGACCAGCCCACCCGCCTCGGTGATGCCAAGATGGATCGGCGCATCGCAGAGGTCGGCCAGCTTCTGATAGGCGGCGGCGGCGAGGAATACGTCGGACGCCTTCACGCTGATCTTGAATTCGTGGAAGTCATTGTCCTGCAGGATCTTCATGTGCTCGATCCCGGAATCGACCATCGCGTCCGGGCACGGCTCGGCATATTTCTCCAGCAGATGTTTCTCCAGCGACCCGGCATTGACCCCGATCCGCATCGAGCAGCCGTGGTCCTTGGCCGCCTTGATGACCTCGCGCACCCGCTCGGGCGAGCCGATATTACCTGGATTGATGCGCAGGCAGGCAGCCCCGGCCTCGGCCGCCTCGATGGCGCGTTTGTAATGGAAATGAATGTCGGCGACGATTGGCACGTCAACGCCGCGGACGATCTGGCGCAGCGCCGCGGTCGATTCCTTGTTCGGGCACGAGACCCGGACGATATCGGCCCCAGCCTCGGCACAGGCCTGGACCTGGGCAATGGTGGCCTGGGCGTCCGAGGTCAGAGTGTTGGTCATCGTCTGCACCGTGATCGGCGCATCGCCGCCGACCTCGACCGAGCCAACCCGGATCTTGCGGCTTTGGCGACGGTGAATGTCGCGCCATGGGCGGATGGTGTTCATCGACATGGGGACTGACATGGAGGGCGCTCCTGGGAGATAGTTTTCACCCCGAGATATAGCTGTGTCGCGGATGGAAATCGAAAGTTCACGTGTAGTGTACAGGCGGCCAACCTGATCCCGCGTCCCAACTCAGCCCGGTGATTTGCCCCGGTGATTCGGCGGCTTTACTATTGATTTGCAACGGCCACGGCGCGCTGCAGCCGGTCGTCAGCGCGCGCGGCCGCGATTGCCCCGGATGCCGCCAGGGGAACATGGCTCTCGATGTCGGCAGCCAGCAGCGACAGGTTCTTGATCACGCCGCCCGACCCACCCACCGGGCCATAGGCTGCCTCCCCGACCAATACATAAACCGCACCAGCATTGCCGGTGCGCAGCAGGGGAGTGTTTACCCGCGATGGGATTTCAAACTGGCTGCCCGCAGTAAGGGTACCCTCGTAGATGATGGCCGCTTCGCCATCATTGACCCGGATCCAGGCGGTATCAGTGGCGTGAATCACGATCGTCGGCGGGCCAGATGGCACTGCGGCTGCTTCGCGTTGAGCGGCATCGGCGCGCGCGGCGAAGATTGCTTTATCGCGTGCATATACGTCTCTTCCGGGGCCGTCCGAATGGGCTGATGAATAAATCGCGCTCTGTTCCGAAATTTCTCGGAAAACGCCGGAAGTCGCTGGATCAATGGCCGAGATTGGGCCGTCGCGGGCGGGCAGTGTCGGCGGCGGCAAATCAGCTGGCGCGATCGAGGCCAGCACGCCGTCGCCCAGATAGGCATCGGCGTCGGGTCGCCGCACCAAGCCGCTGTCGATCAGCGGCGCGTTGATCATTGGCGCCTCGGCGACGACATCCGGCGCTTCTGGCAGCGGCGCAACACGGACCCGCTGGATATCCTGTAACAGCCCATAGCCGCCATACCCCAGCCCAACGATCAGAGCCAGCAGGGCAAATGCCGAAGTTACTCCGCCGAGGCTGATCCGAGCGCTCAATCGAACCGGACCTGATGTCATCGCGAATCGTGATTGGTTTAACCCGGTCCCGAACGCTGATCCCGCAGCCATGATGGCCTGCAAACCACCGGTCTGTGCCGATCGATCGGATCCAGACAACGCCGAGCCTGGAGAGCGGAAACCCGATTCGGCGCAGAAACGGCTATAGCAGGCCTCCGGATCTAGACCCAGATAGCGGGCGTAGGAGCGAACATAGCCAGCCACCACGCTATCGTTTGGGAAACTGTCGAGATCGCAATCCTCGATTGCGCGGATCACATTGGCCTTGATGCGGAGATCGCTTTCAGCGTCGAGAAGAGTACGGCCAAGAGACGCACGTTCACCACGCATCTCGTCGCCGAGCGTGACCTCGTATGCATCATATCCCCGAAGCATCATTCGGGCAGCTCCCACTAGGCGTTGCGCCAAATCGTTTTCAGGTTTTTCCCCGCCCGTCAACTCAAGGCGAGTATTGCAGACAAAGGCAATCTTTTCAATCGGCGTTACCATGTTTCAAGCACGATTTTGTCTGATCGGGGCTCTTTTTAACGAGAATTCTATCCATAGAGCATCAAGAGCCCGCAGTAACTGGTCCATCATGTCCGCGTCATGTACCGGCGAAGGGGTAAAACGCAGCCGCTCAGTGCCCCGCGGGACGGTCGGATAGTTGATTGGTTGGGCATAGATATCCCAATCCGCCAGCAGCCGGTCCGACAACGCCTTGCAGACCACTGGATCGCCGACGAGGATCGGTACGATATGGCTCGGGTTGTCGATCACTGGCAGGCCAATTTCGGCCAACGCCGCCTTCAGCGCCCGGGCACGATCCTGGTGGCGCTGGCGGAGCATCTGGTCGCCCTTCAGCGCTTGCACGCTGACCAGCGCTCCGGCGGCGATGGCTGGCGCCAGCGAAGTGCTGAAGATAAACCCCGGCGCGAAGGATCGGATGGCATCAACCAGCGGCGCGCTGCCGGCGATATAGCCGCCCTGCACGCCGAACGCCTTGGCCAGCGTGCCGTTGACGATGTCGATCCGGTCGGCCAACCCCTGGGCTTCGGCCAGGCCGCCGCCGCGTGGGCCATACATGCCGACCGCATGGACCTCGTCGAGATAGGTCAGGGCGCCGTATTTAGCCGCCAAGTCGCAGATCTCGGCCATTGGGCCGAAATCGCCATCCATCGAGTACACCGACTCGAACGCGATCAGCTTCGGCGCATCGGCCGGTGCGGATGCGAGCAGTTCCTCAAGATGGGCAACGTTGTTGTGGCGCCAGATGTGCTTTTCGCAACGACCGTGGCGGACGCCCTCGATCATCGAGGCGTGGTTCAGCGCGTCCGAAAAAATAATCAATCCGGGCAGCAGCTTGGGCAGGGTCGCTAGCGCCGCCTCATTGGCGTTGTAGGCCGAGGTGAACAGAAGCGCCGCGGGTTTGCCGTGGAGATCGGCCAGCGCCTCCTCCAATGCCACATGGTAATGCGTGGTGCCGGAGATGTTGCGGGTGCCACCGGAGCCAGCCCCGGCACTGTCGACGGCCCGCTTCATCGCGTCCAGCACCGCCGGGTTCTGCCCCATGCCCAGATAGTCATTGCCACACCAGACCGTAATCCGCCGCTCGGTACCGTCAGCCTGGCGCAGCAATGCGTAGGGGAAGGCGCCGCGCAGGCGCAGGATATCCATAAACACGCGGTAGCGCCCCTCGGCCCGCAGCCCGTCGAGGGCCTCGGTAAATTTGCTGTTGTAATCCATCGTCACATCCCCGGGTCGCTTCCCTGGCCTGCTCAACGATACCTGGCGGTCGGGATGATATCCAAACCGCGCGGGGACGCGCTGACGAAGTCGTTTATAGCGCCGCGAGAGGGGGATTGCAGCAAAAAGGCTAACCGCCGTTGCTACCAATGGCCGCGCCAGGCCTGTCGAGCCTGGTTGTCGGGCTAGTTTTCGATCTGATGTTCGGATTGCGCGGCCCAGTATTTCGGCGGAGCTCAGTAATTTGACCGGGGCTGGTACTCTGGTAGGGCGTGCCGCAAGCGTGGGCGAATCGGGCAACATGGCTTAGTAGATGTACCTGACTTCCTCGGTCCAGTATCGCTCGACCGACCGCAGGTCACGGTTCATCCCCGATATACCCTCCGCCCGGAGCCTATCGCTGGCGGCCAACTCGCTGGCGTGACGACCGAACAGATCGGCGACGACGCGGTGCACTTCCTTGCCCTGATCGGTCAGCTGCACCCGGACCGAGCGGCGATCGATATCGCAGCGCTGATGGTCGATATACCCGGCCTCGACCAATTTCTTGAGATTGTATGAGACGTTCGAGCCCTGATAGTAACCACGACTCTTCAGCTCGCCCGCGGTCATTATCTTATGGCCGATGTTGAACAGCAGCAGCGCCTGCACCGCGTTAATCTCGAACCGGCCCAGCCGCTCAAACTCGTCCTTGATGACGTCGAGCAGCAGCCGATGCAATCGCTCGATCAGAGCCAGCGCTTCTAGGTACCCGGACGTCAGGTCGCTGTTGGCGTCATCCTCATAGGGGGGGCAAGGACTGCACTGTTGCTCATTCCGGTCTCCGCTTCGTGGCTAGTCCCGGCGTGGCGGAACCACGTTCGGTCGAGTCAAGGAACAGGATGGGAATAAAACAGAAATAGAGCGTTAACACAGAGCGATAAAGTTCAATATCGCGCCAGTTCTCCGATTAAATCTCGCCGCGCAGCAACTTGATGACCCCGGAGAAATCACGCTCGCCCTGCCCGGCGAGCTCCATCAGCGAATAGATCTGCGTCGCCTGCGCGCCCATCGGGGTATGCGCGCCGGCCGCCTGCGCCGCCTGCATGGCGATGCGCAGATCCTTCAGCATCAGGGCCGCGGCGAACCCCGGCTGGTAGTCGCGGTTGGCGGGCGAGGCCGGCACTGGGCCGGGCGCCGGGCAGTAGTCGTTCAGCGACCAGCAACTCGCCGTCGCGGTCGACGAAATATCATACAGCTTCTGTGCTTCCAGCCCTAACTTCTCAGCCAGGTTGAAACCCTCGGAGACGGCGATCATCTGGATCGCCAGCATCATATTGTTGCAGATCTTGGCGGCACATCCGGCCCCGGCGGCCCCGGCATGGAAAATATTCTTGCCCATCGCCTCCAGCACCGGTCGGGCGGCGGCGAAAGCCGTCTCGCTGCCGCCGACCATGAAAGTCAACGTCCCGGCGGTGGCGCCACCAACGCCGCCCGACATCGGACTGTCGATCATCATCTGACCGCGCGCCTCGGCCTCGGCAATGACCGCGCGGGCGGTATCGACGTCAATCGTCGAGCAGTCGATGAAAACGGTTCCCGGCGCGGCGGCGGCGAGAATGCCAGCCTCGCCCATATAGACCCCGCGCACATGCTTTGCCGCTGGCAGGGCGGTGATCACCACCTGCGCGCCCTCGGCTGCCGCGCTTGCGCTACCGGCGCGGCTGCCGCCATCGGCCTCCAGCGCGGCACAAGCCGCCTCCGACAAGTCAAAGCCGCTGACCTGATGCTCCGCTTTGAGAAGATTACGCGCCATCGGCAATCCCATGTTGCCGAGTCCGATGAAACCGATCTTCGCCATCTGTAAATTCCCCTGAATCGCGCCGACACCTGACACCAAGCCAGTTGCGGAGCGGTTTACCCGTTGCCGATCAGCCGCGACCATGCGGTAATCAACCGTTTCTTACCCCATCCGCAAAGGCAAATCAGCCCGTTGATCGATCCTCTCACAATCTTCATCGTCGCAGGCACCTTCCTGCTGGCCGGAACCGTCAAGGGGGTCATCGGGCTTGGCTTGCCGACTGTCTCGTTGGCACTGCTGACCGCAACCCTGGGGCTGCAACCGGCGATGGCCCTGATGCTGGCGCCGTCGTTCGCCACCAACCTGTGGCAGGCGGTGACCGGTGGCTACGAGCGCGCAATCCTCAGGCGCCTGTGGCCATTCCTTTTGGCGGCAACGGTGACAATCTGGGTCGGCGCGGCGGTATCGGCCCCAATCGGTGTGGCGATGTTGTCAGCACTGCTCGGCGGATCGCCGGTGGTCTATGCAGCAATCGGACTGGGGCGGGCACATTTCACATTGCCAGCGCGAGCCGAGCGATGGGCCGGACCGCTGGCGGGCTGCGTCAACGGCATTCTGACCGGCATGACCGGGTCTTTCGTGGTGCCCGGAGTGCCCTATCTTCAGGCGCTCGGGCTACCGCGCGACATGCTGATCCAGGCCATGGGAGTGCTGTTCACGCTATCGACCGCGGCGCTGGGGCTGGCACTGGCGGCGCGCGGTTTGCTGAACGCCGATCTGGGCCTGCAATCGGTTGCGGCGATCCCACCAGCCTTGGTCGGCATGGTGCTGGGCCGCCGGTTGCGGGTTCGGCTGTCCGAGGCGACGTTCCGCAAAGCCTTCTTCACCGTGCTGCTGGCACTGGGGCTGTACATCGTCGCCCGCTCGCTGTGGTGAACGTCAGTCGGTGATCCCGCTGCGCTGGCGCAACAAATCGATCATCGCCCGATGCAAATCGGGCACCACCCGCGCGCCGGTGACCCAGTAATAAAGATCCCAATCGTTCTCCTCGAGCAGGGCCTCATAGGCATCCATCGCCGCGTCCTCAAGCCCGGCCAGATCGCTATCGGCAAAGCCGCCAAGGATCAGGTCCATTTCCCTGGTCCCGCGCCGCCAGCTCCGCATGCTGAGGCGTTTGATCCGGATCTCGCGCGTCTCCGTCATGACCTGTCCTCTGGCCACAACCACGCCGCCCCGATCACTCCCGCACTATCGCCAAGGCGGTTTTTCAGGATCGGAGTCTCGAACACATCCGAGAAGACATGGGGGCGCATCGCCTCGGGCAGCTGGTCGTATAGGTGATCGAGATTAGACAGCCCCCCGCCCAGCACGATCGCGTCTGGGTCGAGCAGGTTGACAACTGTAGCCAGCGCCCTGGCGACGCGGTCGACATGGCGCTCCAGCGTCGCCTCGGCCTGGGCGTCTCCCGATGCCGCGTTGGCCGCGATGGCGGGCGCATCGAGGGTCTGACCGGTGGCACGGTAGTGGTCGGCGCGAAGGCCGGGACCCGAGCACCAGGCTTCGATGCAGCCCTCGCGACCGCAATAGCAAGTTGGCGCTTTGAGGTCGGCTGTGTTTAGCGCAGGCAGGCGGTTGTGTCCCCACTCGCCGGCAATCAGGTTGCGGCCCGCGATCAGTTGGCCCCCGGTGACAATGCCGCCGCCGACGCCGGTACCGAGGATCACGCCGAAGACGGTTGGCACCCCTTGCCCGGCTCCGGACCTAGCCTCGGCCAGTGCAAAGCAGTTTGCGTCGTTCTCGATCCGCACCGGGCGACCCAGCGCCTCGGCCAGGTCACGGTCGAAGTCGCGGCCGTTCAAGACGGTCGAATTGGCGTTGCGCACCAACCCGGTCGCCGGCGACAGCGAACCAGGGATACCGATGCCAACGGCGGGCACGCGCACACCCGTGCGCGTCTCAATGGCGGCGACCAGTTCGGTGATGCCCCGAACGATGCCTTCATAGCCGCCCTGCGGTGTGACGATCCGCTGCCGTGCCAGCACTTCGCCGCTCGGCGAAAGTGCGACCGCCTCGGTCTTGGTGCCGCCGAGATCGACGCCGATGCGCATGGTGTTGCGGAGACCTCAGGCCGTATCGATACCCGGTTCGCTTTTAGGCCAATTCCGTCATTTCACGGAGCCGCTTCTCGAGCTTCGCGAGGCGGTCGTTGGTCCGCAAATTGCCGACCCGGATGTCGCGGATCTCGCCGAGCAGCGCCGACAGCTCCGCCGAGATAGTCTTGCCGTCACCACGCATCATCGGGCCGCCTTCGCCCTCGCCGGTCAGCAACCAACCCATTGAAACATTGAGAAACCCCGCCAGCATCTGCAACCGGTTGGCGCGCGGCTCGGAGCGGTCGGATTCCCAGTTCTCGATGGTCGGCGTGCGCAGGCCGAGCCGCCGGGCCAGTTGTTCCTGGGTCAGGTTCTGAGCTTCGCGGGCCACCGCCAACCGGTCGCCGAAGGTCGCGGCGCCCTCGCTGTAATCGTCCATTTCAAGGTTCCCTTGAGTCATCTTTGAAACTCTCCGTTTAACATCGCCTCACCCCTAACGCATCGCGCGGGCTGGCGGAACCGGGCACAAGGCCGCATGATCTGGGTGGCCCGGCACCGGAATGCAGGTCAATCTATCGCGCAACGCAGCGATAAGGGGCAATCTCGTGGCCGACCTTAGCAGAACCGGAACCGACCTGTCGACCCGCGCCTGGGTCGAACTGCTCCTGCTCTCGCTGATCTGGGGCGGCATTTTCTTCTCGGTCGCCATTGCGATGCGCGAGATCGGGCCGATGACAGCAGTGCTGCACCGGGTCGGCTGGGCGGCGCTACTGCTGTGGCTGGTGGTGGCGGCGCGCCGGCTGCCATTGCCACGCGATCCCCGCCTGTGGGGCGCATTCCTGGTGATGGGGTGCCTGAACAACGTCATCCCCTTCACCCTGATGACCTGGGGTCAAACCCAGATCGGCACCGGGTTGACCTCGATCTTCAACGCCATGACGGCAGTCTTCGGCGTGCTCGTCGCTGCCGTTTTCCTGCGCGACGAGCCACTGAGCGCCCGGCGTGTGGGCGGAGTTCTGCTCGGATTCATTGGCGTTGTGGTGATCAAGAGCATCGACCGGCTGGGCGCGGTGGATCCGCAAGTGCTCGGCTCCTACGCGGTACTGGCTGGCGCTATGAGTTATGCTTTCGCCGGAGCATGGGCGCGCCGCACCATGCGCGGCCAACCGCCCGAGGTAGCGGCGGCGGGAATGCTGACCGGCTCGACATTGGTGATGGTGCCGCTGGTGCTGGCAACCGAAGGCATCCCCAGTCTGTCCCTGTCGGCGCCGACCTGGGGCGCGATCGGCTACTATTCCGTGGTGGCAACGGCGGGCGCCTACCTGCTGTATTACCGCGTGCTGGCAATGGCCGGGTCCGGGAACCTGCTACTGTGCACGCTGATCATCCCACCGGTGGCGATCCTGCTGGCCGTGGCGTTCCTGGGCGAAACTCTGCAGCCCCAGGCGCTCGTGGGGTTTGCCCTGATCGCCGCCGGACTGGCGGTGATCGACGGGCGGTTGCTGCGGCGACGGCGGGCGGCGCGGACTTAGCCAACCACTGTCATTGGCCCCCTCCGAACATCCATCAACGTGAAACTGTTTCTCCGGCCACGCGGCCTGCCAGAACCCAGTAAATTGCGCCAGCAAGCGCGGCTACTGGCACTGCGACTATGAATTCGACCCTGGAAATTGACGAAGAAACGGTTCCGTAGATCATCCACAGAAAAATGTGGACCCAGAGGCGGCGAACATCGAAGCGGTCCATCGCAAAATGAATGATGGACACCGTGAAAATTATAGCCAAATCGTAATAAAAATAACGGATCAGATGCAACATTGTGGCAAGGACTGCATCGTACACCAGCCTGTCACTAAACTCTCCCGGCTCGAAGTATCTCAAATGAATCTCAATGACCGCGGCCCAGAAAATCCAGCCACAGAAGGTGCTTGCCGACAATATTCGAAGGAACCGCAATAGCCCTGCCCGCATGACCTAATCTCCATAACGCGAATCCGGCCCGTCAGTTTGACCAAGAGTACCGGATTTTTCCAATCTCAGGCAGGATAGGCGAAACTGGCTGTCGCGCATACCGGAACGTGCTCACCCAACCCCTTGCCGATCCGCCCCTCCAGGCGTAGAACGCCTCTGCCCTTCCGACCCAGCCGCTCAGGAGCACCCCCATGGCCTTCCTCGCCGACACCCTCGCCCGCGTAAAACCCTCGCCGACCATCGCGATCTCGACCAAGGCGGCGGAACTGAAGGCGGCTGGCAAGGACGTCATCGCGCTCAGCGCCGGTGAGCCGGATTTCGATACGCCGGACAACATCAAAATCGCTGCCAAAGCGGCCATCGACGCGGGCAAAACCAAATACACCGCGCCCGACGGCATTCCCGAGCTGAAGAAGGCGATTTGCGCCAAGTTCAAGCGTGAGAACGGGCTCGACTACAAGCCCTCCCAGGTGTCGGTCGGCACCGGCGGCAAGCAGGTACTGTTCAACGCCCTGATCGCAACCCTGAACCCGGGCGACGAGGTGATCATCCCGGCGCCCTACTGGGTCAGCTATCCCGACATGGTCCTGCTCGGCGGCGGCACCCCGGTGCCGGTCGAGGCGACCATGGCGACCGGCTTCAAGCTGACCCCGGACCAGCTTGAGGGCGCGATCACGCCAAAAACCAAATGGCTAATCTTCAATTCGCCCTCCAACCCGTCGGGTGCTGGCTATACCTGGGACGAGGTGAAGGGGCTGACCGATGTGCTGATGCGCCACCCCCATGTCTGGGTGC
>DATLAW010000124.1:0-7219 GCA_035527255.1 Thermohalobaculum sp.
CAAGTTATGCAGACGGTGCCTTTCCAGCAATTCGATAATCACTCCCCGCGCATGGGTCCGATGGGCGTGATGGATGCGCCGCGCTGTAGCGGCATCGCCCCGCTGGATGGCATCAAGGACGGCCCTGTGGTCCTCGTTCGACTTGAGCGGCAGCGGGCGTAAATATAGGGTTAGAGCGCGGGCTCGGCGCACCTGATCCGCCAGCATCGCCACGATTGATTGAATGCGCGAATTGCGCCCCAATCGGACAAGCTCGGCGTGGAAACGGTCGTCCGCCTCGGCCCATGCCTCTCGATCCTCCCGCGAGAGGGCGTTGTCCATCGCCGTTATCGTCTCTGAAAGCAGCGTCAAATCGTCGTTGGTATAGCCTGCCTTTGCCGCACTCTCGGCTGCAAGACTCTCAAGCTCCGTGACGACGTCGTAGATCTCGCGCATATCGTCGGCTGAGACCGGCAGGATACGGACCCCCTTGCGCGGGCGCACCTCCAGAAGACCCTGCGCCTCGAGCATTAGTACGGCCTCGCGCACCGGGGTGCGCGACATATTGAGCCGATCAGCCAGTTCGCTTTCCAGATGGTTCGAGCCAGCCGAAAGTTCGCCCTCAAAGATCAGCCGGCGCAATTCACCCACGGCCTGCCGGGCGCTCGATTTTGGTTTGGCGGGAGTGCCCTGCACGGGTTTCACAGCCTGACTTTACAGCCTTCGGCGGCCGAACGGTAGATCGCTTCCTCGGTCCGGATCACCTGCAGATAATCGCGGGCCTCGTTCTCGAGCTGGTTTCGGTCCAGAAGGCCCGAAACGACATGGCCTTGCAAGGCATGGACACAATCGCCGCCAAACCCGATCCAGTTATCCGGGGGCAGGATCATCTGCGCTTCGGTCGCGCCGATGGCCCGGCGATGCACTGCGCCGTCACCGAACAAGGTCAGGGTTCCGTCGGTCCCTTCGAACATCGCCTCGCCCATGGTCCGGCGCTTGTTGTCAGCGGCGTGGTCGAGATGCCGGTTGCCGTCGAACAGCGCCCTGACACCGCCGGGGTGATCAAACAGGACATATCCGGCATCCTCTCCAGCGATCGCCGGGTTGATCTGGCGCAGATCGGCATAGACGCTGGTCGGGTCGCCCAGGAGGTAGCGGAACGTATCGACCCAATGGACAGCGGTCTCGTGGATCAGGAAACGCTCCATCTGCTGAAAATAGGGCTGGCGGTCGAGATAGGCGCGCGGCCCCTGGCCATCGCCTGGACGGAGCCGGAAGGTCGCCTGCAAAAGCGTGCCGACCGCGCCCGCCTCGAGCGCTGTCTTGATGGCGCGGTACCATGGTTGAAAGCGGAAGTTCTCGTGGACGATGATCCGGGCGCTGGACGCTTCGGCAATATCGGTCATCGTGGTAGCCTCGGCGAGATCCTGGCAGAAGGGTTTTTGGCAGATCATCGTTTTGACCCCGGCCAAAAGTGCTGTCTGGATCGCCTGGGCATGGGCCACGGGCGGCAGGATGATGTCGAGGATGTCGGGGCGTGTCTCGCCCAGCATTTGCGCCAGATCGTCATAGGCGGGCAGACCGGTGGCGCTGGCTTTTTCAAGGTCGCGGTTGCAGGACCCGACCAGTTGGACGCGGTTCAGGCGTGCCCAGCTGCCATAGTGAAACTGACTGAAGTATCCAGCCCCAAGGCAAGCGACGCGCAATGGGGCGACCTTGGTCATGCGGCCAACAGCACGTCCAGAACGGCCCCGGCGGCTTCGGTGGTGCTGGCGCTGCCGCCGAGATCGCGAGTCAGGATGCGACCGGCCGCGACCACGGACTCAACTGCTTCGCGCAGGCGGGCGCCGTCCGCTGCCATCGCCGGATTGTCATGCCGCAACCCGAGCCAATCGAGCATCATCGCGGCTGACAGGATCATTGCCAGTGGGTTGGCAATATCCTGACCGGCGATATCGGGGGCCGAGCCATGGCAGGGCTGGAATACCGCGTTTTCAAGCCCGATATCCGCGGAAGGGGCGATCCCGAGGCCGCCCATCAGCCCGGCCCCGAGATCCGAGAGGATGTCGCCGAACATGTTCTCGGTCACCAGCACGTCAAAATCCCACGGCTTTTGCACCATCCACAGCGCCGTCGCATCGACATAGGCGTGATCCGCGGTCAGGTCCGGGTGCCGCGCCGCCTCTTCATTGAAGATTTCCCGGAAGAAGGCGAAGGCGCGAAAGACATTGGCCTTATCGACACAGGTGACCCGCCCGGTTCCGCGGCCTTGCGCGCGCCGGTCGTGCGCCAGCTGAAAGGCGAAACGAAACAGCTTCTCTGATATGTCGCGGGTGATCAGCAACGTCTCGCGCGCCTCGTCCCGTGTCACCTCGCCGCGGCCTTGCGAGTGGAACAGGCCTTCCGTGCTTTCCCGGATCAGGACGAAGTCCACCGCGCGGCCAGCGGGGATTTTCAGCGGGGTCTGCTGTCCGGGCATGATCCGGACCGGGCGGACACCGGCGAACAGCACCAGCGCCTTGCGCAGGTCGATCTGGGGCGATATCTCGGTCCCGTCGGCATAGCGCACGTCCGGCAGGCCCATCGCGGAGAGCAGGATGGCATCGGCGGCGCGGGCCGCGATCATCGATGTCTCGGGGAGCGATTCGCCGGTCGCCGCGTAGTGCGCGGCCCCGGCCGGAACCGTGACGAAATGCAGATCGTAGCTGTTCGATGCTTGGGTCAGGCGGCGCAGAATCGCGACCGTGGGCGCCATGATTTCCGGCCCGATCCCGTCACCCTCGAACACCGCGATCTCAAAGCGTTGCTTCATCGCCCGGCGCGCCCTTCTGGTTTTTCTTTCGCAGGATTCCGACAATCAAGCATCGATCCGTTGACAATGCATTGATTAATGCATACGCAAATAAATGCAACAAGAAACATATTGCCTGCGAAAGGAGGCCGTAGTGAAGACGGTTTTGGGAGGGATCGCTTGGCTGCCACGCGGATGGCAGATCAGGGGCCGGCCTTGCTGGTGCCGCATTATTTCTCTGGTTTCATCGCCAGCACCGTTTTACGGTCCTTGGGAAGACTCAACCCGCGTGTACGATCTTGTTTGACGGATCCGCAGGGGCAATTTCTCGCACGCACATAGAGCTCAGATCATGGCGTCAGTGACAATCCGGAATGTGCGGAAATCGTTCGGTGCCGTTGAGGTTATTCACGGCGTTGACATCGATATCCCCGACGGGGCGTTCGTGGTACTGGTTGGGCCATCCGGCTGTGGCAAGTCTACGCTGCTGAGGATGATTGCCGGGCTTGAGTCAATCTCCGGCGGAGACATCCTGATCGGCGACCGAATCGTCAACCAGCTGCCGCCGAAGGCCCGCGATATTGCGATGGTGTTCCAGAATTACGCGCTCTACCCGCATATGAAGGTCTACGACAACATGGCCTTCAGCATGAAGCTGCGGAATGCGCCGCAGGCGGAGACCGACCAGCGAGTGAAGACGGCAGCCGATATTCTGGGCCTGACGCCGCTGCTGGATCGCTACCCGCGCCAGCTGTCCGGTGGCCAGCGCCAGCGGGTTGCGATGGGACGCGCCATTGTCCGCGATCCACAGGTGTTCCTGTTCGACGAGCCTCTGTCGAACCTGGACGCAAAACTCCGTGTCGCCATGCGGGCCGAGATCAAGGCGCTGCACCACAGGGTTGGAGAGACCACGATCTATGTTACCCACGATCAGATCGAGGCGATGACCATGGCCGATCAAATCGTCGTCATGCAGGCCGGATATGTCGAACAGGTCGGCGCGCCGCTGGACCTTTACGACCGGCCCGACAA
The DNA here is from genome assembly GCA_035527255.1 of Thermohalobaculum sp. Classification (GTDB taxonomy): domain Bacteria; phylum Pseudomonadota; class Alphaproteobacteria; order Rhodobacterales; family Rhodobacteraceae; genus Thermohalobaculum. Next base: position 3,803 of record DATLAW010000124.1, read on the forward strand.
CATTTTCGTGGCCGGTTTCATCGGCTCTCCGGCAATGAATTTCGTGCGCGGGCGGGTCACGCGCAATGGCGGCGCCGCGGTAGTGACGCCCGAAGGCGAGACCATTCAGGCGCCCGATGTGTCGGGCATGGAGGATGGGCGCGAGGTCATCCTCGGGATGCGGCCGGAGCACCTGACCCTGGTCAGTGACGGGCATGGCTTTGCCGCTGAGGTCGTGGTCACCGAGCCGACAGGCTCGGAGGTTCAGGTGCTGGCAAAACATGGCGCAGACGATGTGGTCGCGGTGTTTCGCGAGCGGTTCATGCCGAAACCGGGTCAGGTCATTCGGCTGGCGCCAAACTTGGCCAATGCGCATGTGTTCGACTCGGCAACGGGTCGAGTGCTTCGGGCCTGATACGGTCCAGAACAATGGGGTCGGGCCCCCGGAAGATCAGAGGCCGGCGTGGGCCGGCAAGTTAGGGAGGAAGATATGAACTTCAATCGACGCTCGCTACTCAAGGGAACGGCTGCGCTGAGTGCCGCCGTGATTGGCGCGGATCTGATAGGCTGGGCCAAGGCCTGGGCTGCCACCGAAATGAAATGGACCCCGGAAGCGGGCGCCAAGCTGGAACTGCTCCGCTGGAAGCGCTTTGTGCAGTCCGAGGAAGACGCGTTCATCAAGCTGGTTGACGCATTTACCCAGGCGACCGGGGTTCCGGTCACGATCCTTAACGAGAGCCTCGACGATGTGCAGCCAAAGGCTTCGGTCGCCGCCAATGTCGGCTCCGGGCCGGACATGTTCTGGGGGCTCTATTCGCTGCCGCACCTGTTCCCAGACCATTGCATGGATGTTACGGATGTCGCCGATTATCTGGGTGGCAAATACGGCGGCTGGTCCAAGGCAGCGGAGACTTATGGCAAGTCTGGCGGCAAGTGGATCGACATTCCCGTCGCCTACAATGCCAATTTGATCAACTACCGCCAGTCGGCGATCGAAGATGCGGGCTTCAAAGAAGTGCCCATGGACCTGCCTGGTTTCCTCGAGCTGACTAAGGGACTGAAGGCAATCGGCAAGCCGTCGGGCATGGCCTTGGGGCACGCTTCGGGCGACGGCAATGCCTGGGTGCATTGGTGCCTGTGGGCGCATGGCGGCAATCTGGTTGATGCCAATGATCAGGTTATCATCAACTCGCCCGAGACCGAAGCGGCGCTGGTCTACGCCAAGGAACTTTATGACAATTGGATCCCCGGCACGGCTTCGTGGAACGACTCGTTCAACAACAAGGCCTTCCTGGCCGAGGCAGTGTGGCTGACCAACAACGGCGTCTCGATCTATGCGGCGGCGAAACGCGGTGCCAACCCGGCCGCCGACGCCGACGATGCGGCCAAGGCGGCGGCGCCGAAGATGGCAGCGATCGCCGAGGACATGAACCACTCGGTCTGGCCGGTCGGACCGGCGGGCAAACCGACCGAGTTCCATATCTGTTATCCGCTGCTGGGGATGAAATACACCAAGAACCCGATGGCGGTGAAGGCGTTCATGCAGTTCCTGATGGAGATCGAGAACTACGGGCCGTGGGCGGCGGGTGCGGTCGGCTACCTGACCCAGACCCTGAACGATTTCGAGAACCTGCCGTTCTGGGCCGACGATCCGAAAATAGCCCCGGCCAAGCTGGCCGCCGAGCGCACGTTGACCGCCGGGCATCTGGGCTCGGTCGGTGAGAAGGCAGCGGCGGCGTTGGCCGATTTCATCATTCTCGACATGTTCGCCAATGCCTGTTCGGGACGCGAAAGTGCGGCGGGCGCAATGAAGATGGCGGATCGTCAGGCGCGGCGGGTGTACCGCTGATATCCAGCAAATACGGAACCCGGTTCGCCGGGTTCCGCTGACCTTTTGGAACGTGCAAATTGACCGATGTTGGCGTCAAAATTACCGACCCGGACCGCGTAGGCGGATTTTCGTGGGAGCGGCTGAAGACCAACCGAAACTGGCTCAGTTTCTGGTTCATGCTGCCGGCTGCCGGATTCCTGATCCTGTTCCTGGCCTATCCGCTCGGTCTTGGTATCTGGCTGTCGTTCACCGACACCCGGATCGGGCGCGCAGGCCAATGGATCGGACTTGAGAACTACATATGGCTGTGGGACGACAGCGTGTTCTGGCTGAGTGTCTTCAACACGCTACTGTACACGATTGTCGCCAGCGCCATCAAATTCGGTGTCGGGCTGTATCTCGCCCTGCTGCTCAACATGCACATGCGGTTCAAGGCGGTCATCCGGGCGCTGGTGCTGATCCCTTTCATCGTGCCGACGGTGCTTTCGGCCATCGCCTTCTGGTGGATATTTGACACCCAGTTCTCGATCCTAACCTGGATGTTGCAAGAGATCGGGGCGATCGCGCCGGATTACCAGATCAACTGGCTCGGCGACGCGACCTTGGCGCGGGCCTCGGTGATTTTTGCTAACATCTGGCGCGGCATTCCCTTCATTGCCATCACGCTTCTGGCCGGGCTGCAGACCGTTTCGATCTCGCTTTACGAGGCGGCGGTGATAGATGGCGCCACCCGCTGGCAGATGTTCCGCCACATAACCTACCCGCTGCTGACCCCGATCATCGCCGTGGTGATGACATTCTCGGTGCTGTTCACCTTCACCGATTTTCAGCTGATCTGGGTGCTGACCCGCGGCGGGCCGTTCAACACCACCCACCTGATGGCGACGCTGAGCTACCAGCGGGCGATCCTCGGAGGCTATCTCGGTGAGGGTGCGGCGATCGCGACCGCGATGATCCCGTTCCTGCTGGCCGCGATCATGTTCTCGTGGTTTGGCCTGCAGCGGCGGAAATGGCAGCATGGAGAGGGTAATGACTGAGGTTACCCAACCGGCGGGCCAATCCGATTTCCGCGAGGGGATGGATTTTCTCGACACTCGCGGCCAGCGGCTTGTGATCCTCTGGCTGCCGCTCGGCATCATCATGCTGGTGCTGCTGTTTCCGTTCTACTGGATGGTACTGACCTCGATCAAACCTGATTCCGCGCTGATCGATCTCGAAAGCACCAACCCGCTGTGGACCTGGAGCCCGACGCTCAAGCATATCCGTATCCTGCTGTTCGAGACGGCCTATCCGACATGGCTGTGGAATACCATGATGGTCGCGATTTCGGCGACCATCCTGTCGCTGATCGCCAGTGTCGGGGCGGCCTATGCAATCGTGCGGATCAGATACCGGGGCGCGCAATGGGTCGGCGCCGCGATCTTCCTCGCCTATCTGGTGCCGCCGTCCATCCTGTTCATTCCGCTGGCCAAGATCGTCACCGATTTTGGGCTGTTCGACACGCCTTTCGCGCTGATCTTGACCTACCCGACGATCCTGATCCCGTTCTCGACCTGGCTGCTGATGGGCTACTTCAAAACGATCCCTTTCGAGCTTGAGGAATGCGC